>JAZGGE010000234.1:0-4147 GCA_036480195.1 Methylococcales bacterium | reverse complement strand
TCGATGAATTGGTTGCTGAATCTTGTCTTGAATCCCTCGTGCGAAATGGTCATTTTCTACATTCATTCGGCGTTACTGAATGGCCCGATGGAACCTTTTCCAGTGATTATGAATTTACTCATGCACTCTATCAAAGTGTTCTTTACGAACGAGTGAGTGCGGTTCGAAAGGTTCAGCTTCACAACCGATTAGGTCTACGTTTGGAAAAGGGATATGGTTTCCGTAATGGGGAGATAGCCAACAAACTTGCCGTACATTTTGAAAATGGGCGTGACTATTCCCGTGCCGTTACGTATCTGAAAAAAGCAGCGGAAACTGCCGCACGACGTGGGGCTAATCGGGAGGCCATCCATACTCTGGAAAAAGCAAAGCAATTGCTCACAAAGTTACCACAGACGACTGAGCGCCAGCAGCTGGAATTATCGCTATTATTGTCTCTTGGCCCAGCTATTACTGCGAGCCAAGGCAACGCGACACCGGAAATTGAAACCTGTTACCTGCGGGCTCGTGAACTATGCGAACAAATGGGGGAACATTCCGAGCAATTCCGGGTTATGTTTGGATTGCGGTCCTTTTACGTTATTCGCGGGGAGTTGAACAAAGCACATCAGTTGGCCCAATCTCTTTTAGATCTGGCGACTGCTCTTGACGACCCTGGTTTCCTCCTCGAAGCCCATGTCGGCCTGGCCAGTAGTGAATTTTTCGCAGGAAATCATCAAGCGAGCCACCAGCATGCTCTGCAAGGAATTGCACTCTATGAGAAAGACACCCACGCCGGCCATGCAGCACTTTACGGGCTGGATCCGGGCGTTTTCTGCTACGCTCGAGCGGGACAAACACTTTGGCCAATAGGCTTCCCTGATCAGGCTCTGGATTATGAGAAGCAGGCCGTCGATCTGGCTGAAACACTGGATCATCCTTACAGTCTGGTTTTTGCTATTCATAATCTGACTCTGGTTCTTTTGTATCGTCGTGATGGAGAAGCAGCGCTTGAATCGGCCAAGCGAGGCAAGTCATTGGCTTTGAAACATGGGTTTTCATTCCTGTCTGCATGGGCATTCCATCTTACCGCCTGGGCGTTTGCGATGATGGGAGATTCCGACAATGCACGTTTGGAAATCGAACGGGCAATTGCTGCGGATAGGCCCAAGGCCCCGGCGACCGACAGTTTTCTAGCGGTATTCCTGGCCGAAGCGTATCGATTTTTAGGTGATTATAAAAACGGTCTTTCCAGCTTGGCGATCCCCTGCAAGGAGTACAGCTACGATGTTGAACAATTATATTTGAAAGCAGAGTTACTTTTGCTGAGCGATGATTCGAATGAGACAATAAATAAGGCCGAAGCCCTATACAAAGAAGCCCGGGAAACCAGCCACCAACAAAGATTGAAGGCCTATGAACTGCGTACTGCGATTAGCCTCAGTAAATTACTCATGGGCCAAAATAAAAACCTGGAAGCCTATGAATGCTTGGATGACGTTACGTGCTGGTTTCAAGAGGGTTTTGATACCACAGAGTTATATGACGCAGAGCAATTGATGGGACAGCTCGGTAATTTATTGGAAAAGGAGAGCCCGGCCACTGATTCAAAGAGAACCTGCGGTCGAACCTCGCCGTTCGCACATTCCTCCTTACCAGGGAAGTGTCAAACGTGAGGCCCAACCTGTGACCAGAATCTTCTACCCGAAGTCAGAAATCGTGAGACAAAAAAGTGACGTGAGGTTTCACCTCGATTGACTGAGCGATGATCGCCCCTTTAAAAAAGGAGCCATTCTTCAGTTTTACCTTAGCTTTCGGGGCAATGATGGATCCCAAAACCCGTGCGCCTTTATCAATCTCCACCGTTTTGCGACCCATCTGTTTGAAGGTCACCAAATCGCTGCTATCTTCGCCAAAGGGGATAATCCTAACTTCCACCTCGTTATCAAATTCCAGCTTTTTTTCCACGTGAATGGTTGCCCGCCCTTTTGATACATCGATTTCCAGTATGGCGAAATCCCTCAGATCCAATTCTTCGAGGAAGTATTCACCACTGAATAGCTGTAACGTTGCTCCCTCATTGGCTCTGACATCGTCATAGCTACCAGGTGTCAGGGACAGTATTTCTCCACTCTCCACCTTGATATCCTCTTTACCCGATGCAAACGGTGTGACGGTAGGAAGAGAAATGAAGGTGCCTGTATTGTCGATTACCGTGCCAGTTACGGTTGAGTTACGATCAACAACAACCTTATTGCCGGCAATCACATCTCCGCTGATGGTATTGCGTTTACCAATCTTTATATTACCTGCAGCAATTAAGTCCCCGATATGGGTTCCGCGACTGCCTTTATCAAATTTGATGTCGTTATTGGCATAAATGTCTCCTGCTGAGAAACTTGGACGGTCGATCTCCACGTTTCCCTCAGCGATGAACACAATGCCAACTATTCTTGGAGGTGAAGGAGGTGGAGGCAGAGGTGGAGGTGGTGATGGATTAGCGCAAACAAAATTTATCAATACTTTTTCGCGTGCAGGTAAGAATGTTTCTGTTAAAGCCGGTGATAAATTACCCCCTTCATCAATATGTACAAAGCCCCCACTTACCGGCCATCTAATCTCAGTTCCATCACCGAAATCACCAATCACTCTATGATTAGAAAATTCATGGCATCCACCACAGCTCATTGCTTCTGCTCTATTTAATATGTGCTCTGGTGTAGTGTTGGTTCTGATAGTATCAAGTTCATTAGTAATTCTCGATCTTAAGATGCTGCCTGTGTTTTGAGTAATATCATCATCCGGGAATTGAGCGTCACTTTGAAATTCATTAAATTTATTAGGTACAATCATCGATATTCGATTGATAAATGCTATTTCATCTTGAGGTACTATTTCATCAGCAGAGGTTAGTTGATGTAATAATTCCGTAACAAAAACATCTTGAAACTGTATTGATAGCTCATCGAAGAGTGATAGATTGTCTGGGTTTTCTGAAGGGAAAAAGGATTCCAAATTATAAAATTCGGTTAACGCATTGTTTTTAACTGTTTCAACAGCAAAAATTGCCTTACCATTTTCATCCACAGCAGTTTTAAATTCTCTTAATTGCCAGCGAGAATCGAGAAATTCATTCGTTCTAACTTGTCCCAAGGGAGCTTGGTAATGGGAAAACTTCACTACCGGTTCGATAGAAACAGTTTCATTAGACGAAGATACATTTATTCCCTGATAGAAAAATTCTTCCAAACGATCAACTCGAATCCTGTCACTTAAACCGGGGTCGGCTAATGACGCCCAAAATTCAGCAATCGGTAAACAACCCAGAATACCTTTGTCAGGTTGCGGATTAGGAATAGCCGCTTCGAAAATGGTAAAAAAACGACCGTCTCCAGCTTGTAAACTTGGATGGATTGCATCGAAACCAGGGTTGGCGTATACAATACGATATTCACCACAATGGCTGCCATCACTAGGCGCCGTATCAAGTCGGTTAAATACTCCGACTGGAAACCATTCATCAACAGCAGCTTGAGCATTTATCTGATTTTCCAAGAAACGTGCATCGAGGGGTGTTTCTAATCCTGAAGCTGGATTGGTTGCTGAAGTCAAGCTTTGACTGTCAATCATTGAAGACATTAATTCAGCTGGTGATGTTGATCGTTCAGCACCACTACTACTATTAATAATATGATTGAGTGTTTTCTTAAAGCTGAATGTCTCTCGAAGCAATTCAGGTTTATTAAACACAACCCAGGGTTTACTGAATGGCAAGCCACTAGTTTCCATGTCCTGGTTAGCTGCTTCTATCGTTGCTTCAGCAGAACATTCCGCTGGAACAGCGAATACCCCTGGCTCTGGTTCTGGCACGAATGGGTTCCGTGAATCTTGTAGTTGACTCATCAAGTCATCAGTCGTTGAACTTGGCCCAGCCCAGCCCTGAGTTGCAAATATCGCTAAAAATATAACATTGTAGATACTCTTTTTTCGGTTTATATGTGCCAGCAAGATACTCAGGAGCGGTACTGGAGACCGAGAGGGTCGGCAGAACCGCATTAGAGATAACTCTTCGCTTTTCAAATTACGCATAAATTACTCCTTGGTAAACGTAGATTATTAGTAGGCCTAATTGATTATCAATAGGGAGATAAATTTGTTACCTAAAACA
>JAZGGE010000233.1:0-7220 GCA_036480195.1 Methylococcales bacterium | reverse complement strand
CCATTTTGGCCAGATTTCCCGATCATTTTCGTTAAATAGACCCACTATTCGCCTCAAATGATCGAAAAATCTGACTCAAAATGGATTTCCCTCGCTGCGGCTTCTATTCTCGGACAGGCTCCTAGCCCTTCACAAAAATCTACTCACTCAAAACGGGCATTCTTGAACGCGAAAGGTATAAAGTTTCTGTAGTGAAATAGAGTGAATAAATTGATATGTTAACGGATTCCACAGGTTCGATTGTCAAACTTTTCCATTGATATCATCCAGATATTCAACAACACGGTTGATACCTTCCACGCTGGAAATTAATTCAATCGGAGGATGTCCTAGATGTTCGTTGGTCGTTCGCAACCAATAGCGCATGGCTCGCTTATCACCACCCTCCATACCGTACAATGAACGGTAGATCCTAATCAACAACAAAGCCAACTCTCCAGTGGTACTATCCGGAGCCAAGGTACCACTGGATACTAAACGGCCAACGCTGACTCGATTTAGTCCTATCGCATTGCCTAACTCGATTTGATTTAGACCCAATGTTTTCTTAAGCTTCAGAAGCGCCTTACAGAGAACACTGCCAGGGTCAGGTGAGATTTCAGAACCGAGATTCATTATTTATGCACGTCAATCAACGAATGCATTATTGCCTTTCGCGTATAAGAATGCCCGTTTCTAGCGGGAAGAGAACCCAGGATCAGTTGGAGGGCAACAGAGTAAAAGACTTAAGATATACCTCTCGCGCCCAAGAATACCCATTTTCATCGCACATCTTTTCGCAAAAGGCGTCGTTGTAAAACCTCGAAAGAGATGACTCTTCCTGCAGTTCTACGCCTAGCCCTTCACAAAAATCTACCCGCTCAAAACGGGCATTCTTGAACGCGAAAGGGATAGTTTTACAAAAAAACACCTTCCTTGCCTATCTTTTTGCTCTACCCGAACAATCTCAATCGTTATGTAACCTCTAGGAGGCTGTCCGAGAATAGAGAAAGTCCGGTCAAAAACAATATTACGGCGCGATTTTGGTATTTATTCCGTCAAGCCACTGAACAGCAAGATTCTTCTGTCTATCTCTTACTCAACTGGCTTATCCGGTTTATCCAGTTTTTCTAGCTTATCTATAGCAACCGGTAGATCGCTAGTTGGATCAATTTTAGATGCGTCATTTGGGATAACAGGCAAATCAATTTTTTCCTCGACTCTCGTAGGTGTATCAATATCCATTAAATCATCCGATTTATTACCGCCGGACAAGTAAGCCAAGAATAAACTGGTAGAAAAAAAAAGAACCGCACAAATCGCCGTCGCACGGGTTAAAAATGAAGCCGCTCCCTGAGATCCAAAAACTGTCCCCGATGCACCGCTGCCAAAAGCGGCCCCGGCATCAGCGCCACGACCGTGCTGAAGCAACACAAGGGCAATAATCCCCGCTCCAAACAAAACATGAAATATGATGATGGCTTGATTCATAATTTATCCCACGGAACTTGCAGATTCACATATAGAAATGAATGACTTGGCATCCAAAGATGCACCACCGATTAATCCGCCATCGATGTCAGGCATGCCAAAAAGCTCCGGTGCATTGTCGGCTTTTACGCTGCCACCATAGAGAATCTGAATATTTGCGGCAATCGCTTCATTAGAATCAGCGATTCGGTTCCTTATAAAGGCATGAACTTCCTGGGCTTGCTCTGGTGATGCAGTCACGCCAGTCCCAATAGCCCAAACCGGCTCATACGCAATAATTGCTTTCGCCAAAGATTCCACTCCACTTTTCTCCGTGACGGCAGCGAGTTGTTCGGCAATAACATCGAAGGTTTGGTCTGCTTCCCTTTGTTCCAGCGTTTCCCCTACACATAAAATCGGCTTTAGGGAATGTGAAATAGCTTGTGCATACCGATCGGCTACCAGTTCGCTACTTTCCCCATACAAGGCCCTCCGCTCTGAATGTCCGACAATCGCCAACTTACATCCGTATTCTACCAGCATGGACGCAGATGTTTCACCCGTAAACGCACCCGCTTCCTGATCCGCTACGTTTTGAGACCCTAGATTAATCTCTGTCCCTTCAAGGAGTTTGGATGCTTCTGGAATCGCAACAAAAGGCACACAAACACCTGCAATTGATTGGGGCTTAATTCCAGAGACCAGCGCGGAAAGAAGCTCGTTCCAACTTGACCGAGTACCATTCATCTTCCAATTGCCAACCACTAACATAGAACGCATTTTTCCACCTCTAAATTAAATTTTATAAGAATAACCTTTGATGAGCATCAAATCAAACGACAGTTGTCTGCCAACCTTTCAAATATGTTCATTCGGTCTAAGAGTTTCCACTTTCAGCACATACTTTCTAACGGGACTGGTGCAATAAACCATCCTGGTAGGGTGCGAATTAAAAGTGAAGATGTTTTAAGCGTGAAAAGTTTATACCAACTCTTCCGCTACGACGTCCGCGAGTTTTTCCGCCAAACTTTTAACCAGATCACCATCCTGGCCTTCTACCATTACCCGAATTAAGGGTTCAGTACCCGATGGACGCAATAACACACGACCTGTGTTGCTTAATTGATTCTCCACTTCTCTTTTTACTTTTTGAATAGGCTCGAAATCCTCCAGATCCAATTTCTTATTCACCGATACATTGATCAACGTTTGCGGATATTTTTCCATTCCCGCCTTCAGTTCACTTAAAGATTTATCAGTTTTCCACATCTCCACCAGTACCTGTAGCGCAGAAACAATACCATCTCCCGTTGTTGTCCGGTCTGTACAAATAATATGCCCAGAGCTTTCCCCGCCCAGGATACTATCAAATTCCCTCAGCATTTCCATAACGTATCGATCGCCGACGTTAGCTCGTTTGAGCTCCACTCCTTGACGTAGAAGTGCGTGCTCAAGACCCAAATTACTCATCAGGGTGCCAATAACCGGCCCACTAAGCTCTTTACTGGTTAGACGAGATGTGGCAATGATATAAAGCAACTCGTCGCCATCAACTATATCCCCTAGATGGTCAACCATCATGACACGATCACCATCACCATCAAGAGCAATACCCAAATCTGCTTTCTCAACGACTACGGCCTGTTGCAACTTGTTCAAACTCGTTGCCCCACAATCATCATTGATATTCAGTCCGTCAGGATTAACCGCCAGGGGAATTATATTCGCCCCGATCTCTCGAAATACATGGGGTGCAATATCGTAGGTCGCTCCATTTGCACAATCAACGACAATTTTCAAACCTCCAAAATCCATCCGTGATGGAATCGTACTCTTACAGAACTCAATATATCGGCCTCTCGCATCTTCCAGACGACCGACTTTACCAAGTCTGGACGAATCAACCGTAGTCATTGGGAGATCTAATTGTTTTTCAATCTCCCGTTCCAGTTCATCCGGCAGTTTTTCCCCTTGCGATGAAAAAAATTTAATTCCGTTGTCGTAATAGGGGTTATGAGACGCACTAATTACAATTCCAGCCTGAGCCCGGAAAGTTCGAGTCAAATACGCTATCCCAGGGGTCGGCATTGGCCCCAACATTTTTGTATGCACCCCAGCGGCCGACAAACCGGCCTCAAGAGCGGATTCAAACATATACCCGGAAATACGTGTATCCTTTCCTATGAGCACGGTATGACTATCATCCTTGGCAAAAACCTGACCAGCCGCCCAGCCAAGCTTAAGAATAAAATCAGGGGTAATTGGGAATTCTCCAACTTTTCCTCGAATTCCATCTGTTCCGAAATACTTCTTCATCCAGTCTCCTTTAGTATAAGAGTCATTCGCTCAACGCCCTACTCAAAAAGTTAGGTCGTTAAGTGTGGAATTTTCAAATACTCCAATTTCTCAATCGCTTAGCAATAGTATGAAATATTGCCCAAAGGCAGGTATGTCATATCCTTGGAAGAATTGATTGTTTTTTTCCACACTTAACGGGGTGACATAGCCAAAAGTTAAGTAATCCATTATATACTTTTAAGTCTATGAATGCCCCTTTAGAACGCGAAAAATTTCGCAGAGCGTTCAACGCAGAAATACAGTAATAGTCATATTATTCAATCTTGTACAACAGTGTACTTGTCAAAACATGTGCGCTGGAAATGCATGGTATTACCTAACAAAAAGATCTATACCTTCCACACACAAAAAAAGCGCATGACCGGAATAAATCCCGTCCATACGCTCTCCGAAGGCTATCCAAGAGCCGGATAGCCTTTTACCAACTCTAACGTCTACTTTTTCAATGCTGTTCCGCTGGTCCACCTATCGGCTTATCGGACTTTTTATCATCCTTTGAAATATCTTCGGTTGCACCAACGCCCCCATTTGGTGGAGTTTTATCTTCCCCTTCCCATCCTTGTGGCGGCCCCGGAATCTTGCCGTCCATAAGGACGTCAATCTGTGTCCGATCTATCGTTTCATACTTCATCAACGCATCAGACATATTGTGGAGAATTGGCATATTTTCTTTTAACAGCTTTTCCGCGCGCTCATAATTTCGATCAATAAACGAACGAATTTCCTCATCAATTAAATGAGCCGTATCATCGGAAACCGATTTATGTTGGGTAACCGAGCGGCCAAGGAAGACTTCTCCTTCTTCTTCCGAATACGCCAACGGCCCCAACCGATCTGACAGCCCCCATTTAGTTACCATATTTCTGGCTAATTCAGTTGCCCGCTCGATATCATTCTGAGCGCCCGTTGTCACTCTATCTGGCCCAAAAATCAAGTGCTCAGCCAACCGTCCGCCGTATAAGCTGGATATTTGAGATTCTAGTTTTTGCTTACTCGCACTATACTGATCTTCCTCCGGCAAAAACATGGTCACACCCAAAGCCCGGCCCCGAGGCATGATACTCACCTTATAAACAGGATCATGGTCAGGCACCAATCGTCCGACAATGGCATGACCGGCTTCATGATAGGCGGTCATCCGTTTTTCGTCTTCATTCATAACCATGGATGTTCGCTCCGCACCCATAATGATCTTGTCTTTGGCTTTTTCCAAATCGATCATTTCCACTATACGTTTATTGGTGCGGGCGGCAAACAAAGCAGCCTCATTAACCAAATTGGCCAAATCAGCCCCAGAAAAACCCGGTGTACCTCGGGCAATGTCCTTGGGTATAACATCTTCCGATAAAGGCACTTTCTTCATATGCACTTTGAGTATCTGCTCACGTCCTCGTATATCGGGAAGTCCAACCGTAATTTGTCGATCGAAACGACCTGGACGCAACAACGCCGGATCCAGTACGTCAGGACGGTTAGTCGCTGCAATAACGATGACTCCTTCGTTCCCCTCAAAGCCATCCATCTCAACCAATAACTGATTGAGCGTTTGTTCGCGTTCATCATGACCACCGCCCAAACCTGCGCCTCTATGACGACCAACAGCATCAATTTCATCAATAAAAATAATGCACGGTGCATGCTTTTTCGCCTGCTCAAACATATCCCGAACCCGGGACGCACCAACACCAACAAACATCTCAACGAAATCAGAACCTGAGATAGTGAAAAAAGGTACTTTAGCCTCGCCGGCAATCGCTCTCGCAAGCAAGGTTTTACCGGTCCCTGGCGGCCCAATCATTAATGCGCCCCGAGGGATCTTTCCGCCTAATCTTTGGTATTTACCCGGATCTCTCAGAAAATCCACCATCTCACTAACATCTTCCTTCGCCTCCTCAACGCCGGCGACATCAGCGAAAGTAACTTTCACCTGATCTTCTTCAAGCAACCGGGCTTTACTTTTCCCAAATGACATTGCCCCACGACCACCGCCACCGCCTTGCATCTGCCTCATGAAAAATATCCAGACACCAATAAGCAACAGCATTGGAAACCAGGAAATAAAAATTTGCATCAGCATCGATTGGGATTCAGGTGGTTTAGCAAGTATCTCCACGCCATTTTCCAGCAAATCATCGACCAAGTGCGGATCCCCTGGACTATAACTCCGGAACACTTCACCCGTATTAAACTTACCCATTATCGATGGGCCATCGATACTAACTTTCTCTACTTGCCCTTCTTTCACAGCAGAAATGAACTGTGAATAGGGTAGCGATCCACCAGAGGCCTTACGTGTTCCGAAATTGTTAAAAACGGACATCAGAACAACCGCGATTATGACCCAAAGGATGATGTTTTTTAGCATATCATTCAAAATGTTAAACTCCCAACTAAAACCAGAATTCAGACTGTTAAATACTTTACCAATTATATCAGGATTTCTTACTCACTACCTTTTTCTCTCTAAAAACGCTCTTCCCTGGCACTTCTTCATTATCAATAACCGAACTAAAGAATTAGACAGACTTGAAAACCGATTGTTCATAATAAGTTAAGCTAATTCTAATTATGGGGTCAACTTATTCATTTTTAAAGCCTCTCGACAAAATATAAACCTCCCGACTCCTCGCTCGCGAGGCTTTTGGTTTTTTTATTTCTGTTTTTTCAAACACTTTGCTAACTTCTCGTCGAAACTGATCAAATCCATCCCCTTGAAATACCTTCACGATCATGGAGCCTCCCGGTAACAAAATACTTTGAACTGCATCAAATGTCAGTTCCGCCAATAGCATGGCTCTAGGCTGATCTACAGCCTTGGTGCCGCTAATATTAGGCGCCATATCAGAAAAAACAAGATCAACCTTCTCGTTATCCAGTACTCGGCATAGATCCTGCCATACAGAATCTTCTCTGAAGTCACCTTGAATAATAGTCACTCCTGGAATTTCTTCCATGGGCAATATATCCAATGCCACAACTTTTCCTCTTTTTCCCACCTGGTTAGCAGCATATTGCGACCAACCTCCAGGTGCGGCGCCAAGATCCAACACTTTCATCCCTTGTCTAATAATAGACGATCGTTCCTGAATGTCCTGTAATTTAAATACTGCCCGTGAGCGATAGCCTAATTTATGGGCTTTTTTCACATACTCATCCTTGAAATGTTCAGATAGCCAACGACCACTGCTTTTACTTCTTGCCATAGACTTGCTTAATACTTAAAACGATGAATTTTCAACTATTGGGGGACTCTTCCTCGCACAGCCCCCTCAAATGTAGGATAAAATACTGCACTGGATCACGACGGAAATAACAAAAGAGAAATGACACCTCAAAAGAAAAAAATGCTCCGCTCAAAAGCCCACAGCTTAAAACCAGTTGTTATTATCGGCCAAGCGGGTCTAACCGATCCT
>JAZGGE010000232.1:0-3342 GCA_036480195.1 Methylococcales bacterium | reverse complement strand
CGCAACGCATCACCTCTTCACTATATCAAACAGGTGATCCATGAGCGTCGCCAAGGTCGGGATGTGCCTGAACTGCCTTCAGGTCAATCAAATATGATGGAGTGCGTAGGGGTCTGAACGGTTACCTTTTAGTTGTGATAGAAACTTTTTTGTTCATGTAGCCTCCTTATCCGATCGAAGAATATACCTTTCACGTTCAAGAATGCCCATTTTGAGTGGGTATATTTCGTGGAAAGCTAGGCGTAGAGTCGCAGGAACAGTCATCTCTTTCAAGGTTCTACAACGAAGCTCTTCGCGAAAAGATGCGCGCTGAAAATCGGTATTCTTGAGCGCGGAAGGTATAATGTAATCCAATAATATCTTGCTATATGAATAACCGTTAGCGAAAAAAGCCTACGTGGGCGATTTCTGCGAGTAAGTGGTGTATGGGCATCTCTATGAATAAGCCGATCGACGTCCAATTAATTAGACCACTTACCCCTCGCTTCCATCCGCTTACTATACCTTTCGCGTTTGAGAATACTCCGTTTATAGTGCGTGGCTATTTCCGACTAAATCGCTCGTTATTCCTGGGAGTTATCGAGTTGTACCCGTAGTGTAGATATAAACGCCTCTTTGCTTATCGTCCCCCACTTATCGTCCTGTTTTATAAATGGTTGCATTTTTCTCGGCATTGAATCTTCTCCATCTTGCACGAGAAGAGTTGGATATCCTGTCCCACCCCAACTATCAAATAGATCCTTATCCCTAGAGCTGTGCTCAGGATTCAGCTTGACCTTAACGAATCTTGCTAAAACCTTTTTTACCTCCGTGTTAGACAAAAGAGTACTTTCGAGTTTTTTACAATAGGGACACCAATCTGTATAGCCATAGATGATAATCGGTGCGCTTTTCGAAACGCTTATATTTAACGCATCCTTGTATCCAACGTAGTCGTTATACCATCGACTGCTTTCGTAGCTTCCTTCACTGACATTAAGCGATTCTGTCGGTGTTTTGTAAGTTATATTTGTCTCTAAACTAAGTGACGTATATTCTGGGCATTGCCTCTCGGTATAAACCGTTACTCCATTTATGATGCATTTATTTATTTCACCCAATGCAACCATAGGTAGCAAGCACATCAAAAATAGTGAACATATCGACACTTTCGGCATCCTCGAATTTAGATTAATGTTGCTAACCTGTTAGCACAAACAAACGCTGCTTTTTCATGCGCTGTAACGCATTGACGGTGATATAGCCTTAAGCTTTACAGCTAATTAGGTAACTCGCAATAAATAACCCACCGATATTGCGCCGATTTTTTGTTTGTCTTCAAGGCGCAACGCAGGGCACATAGCGAGCTATGTAACCGATTTTGCAACGCCGAAGACAGACAAAAAGACAAGCAAGATGGGGATTATTTGTTGCGAGTTGCCTTAGTCCTTCAAATCTATTTTATGTTTCCTAGTCCCTAATAATAGGCAACTCACGCTATATTACAAGATTCCCAATCTCTCTCGTATTAAGCATGGAGTAGGCTTTGAATATGACTCACGGATCCAGGTATGAATAAAAATCCAATGCCAGTTTCGATTTTATTGAATTCTGGCACCTAAGGAATAATCGGTAAGATTACTCGAGACGGGTATTCTGCCGAATGAAAAACGGTCTGATTCGCTGGAACCATCTTCGTTGCCGTAGGTTCATCTTCGCCCGTATTCAAGTTTCGATCATAACGCGGAAAATTGCTGCTGGAGATTTCCAGCCTGATCTTGTGCCCTTCCAGAAAGATATTGCTTGTTGGCCAAAGCTCAATTTCGATTTTAGTGGGTTCGTTATTAGAAGCGTTGTAACTGCGCCGATCAATACCATCAGACAAATTGTATGCTGTACCGTCCGGATGTACATCTACTAACTTGGCGGTAAAATCTGTTGAAGCAGCATCAGTAGAAACATAAAGTATGGCTCGCACAGGACCGGTTACTTCAACCGGTTTTGATAAAGGAGCTGTGCTATAAACCATCACATCATCACGTTTCTCAATTTCGTTTTGGATTTGTATCCCCGCTCTCGTTCCCAACATAGCCCCGCCTGCCGATGGCACTGGATTCTGTGGATTGTAGACATAGTGGTCTGATTCCTCTTCCTTTCCCGGTAGTACTTCATTCAATTGGCCGTTATTACGAATATAAAACGGTGTATATTCAGCACGCGCAAGTGGCCATTCATTTTCATCACGCCATTCGTTGGTACCCATTACAAAAAGTCTTACACGGGGCAAATCCAATGGTTGCTTTGTTAGACCCAACTGGTAGTCAAACCAAGGTATGCTGGGGGCAATACTTGCCTGACGATAGGGGTATCCCGTAACTGCTCCCGGTAGATTCAATGATAACGCATGCCCCCAGGGGCCAATGATCAGGCGGGTTTCAGATGCAACCTTTCCTTTTGCCTGGGTCGTAATGATTTTGAAATCTTCGATTTGCGTTGGGAGGAACGGATCAAACCAGCCAGCCATAAGCAAGACAGGAGCTTGCAGGGTTTTCGCTCTGTTGATACCGTCAATTTTTGCCCAGAATTTGCCATCGTTTTTATTCAGCACCCAGTCGTTGTAAAAATCTGTATCTCCAATGGCGACATCATCTGCCGCAATAATTGGAAGGGTCTGAAGCCCTTGTTCCAACTTTGCAATATCAACCGCCCGATCCTCCCGTCCTCGGCTCCGGATCGCCCAATACAAGGCACTTTCCAAAGAAAAAGCATCGCCAGGGTAAAACATTTTGTGAAAATTCGTGCTGGCGATATGGACGAATAAAGCATCAGGCGCAGACTGGTCGGCAATAGCCCACTGCGTATGCCCAAAGGCTGAGCCTCCCCACATGGCCAGACGCCCGTCATACCATGATTGGTTTTCCAACCACTGTAATGTTTCAAGCCCATCCCGGCGTTCATGGACCAACGGATAAAATTGCCCGCCTGACTCATACCTGCCTCGGGTTCCTTGAATAACAACGGTATAGCCTCGACTGGCCCAGTAGCGGCCAATTACATCGGAACGGGAACGATTAGAAAAAGTATTTGTATAGGGGATTCGAACGAGAATCGTGGGGGTTTTCTCCAATCCCATTGGATGATGCACGTCGGCTAAAAGTGAAATCCCCTCGCTTGTCGTAAAGCCCACTCGACGCTCTGTCCAGACACTGTAAGCCCCTTCCCGGATTCCTTCATTAGGAAGAAAGAATTGATTGGCTACAAAATCTGAAACAGTCGCACATCCCGAAAAAATGCCTGCAAAAAATAACAGGATGATAAACCTCGTGGGCTGTTTGAGAATCGACAGCCTCCTTATGCTATTCA
>JAZGGE010000231.1:0-2135 GCA_036480195.1 Methylococcales bacterium | reverse complement strand
TCAGATCCGGGGTTACCTCGTCGGCGCCGTCGACATAGAGATCCAGTCGTTCTGTCTGTTCAATTGTAATTTGGGGTAGTCCAAGTTCCTTCGCCTTTATGGTACTGACCACAGAACTGGCGACAGTAGTTATCTGTAAACCATCTTCTTTAGTGAGTCGAGCTAATTCCTCGATAAAACAATTGGCGGTTGAGCCGGTTCCGAGGCCGACAAGCATGTCATTCTCGACCAGCTTTGCGGCTTGATTGGCGGCGCGTTGTTTGTCATTCATTGCTTGCTCCATTATGCCACGGTTAATTAGTCGTTATTCACAGTACACTGCTGGGTAATTTTTGGGAAGGTGTTTTTTATAAGAGATTATTCAAATAAGGAAGCCATAGCTTGGAAATACCCTTTAACATCAGATTTATTGATTATTCGAAGCGAATAGTAAGGTCATCCATTGTCTACAGTAAGCATTAAGGGTAGAATTTTTGAGATGTCGCAAGCAAAATACAAAAAGCTTCTCGTAAAGAGAATCAAAAAAGCATGAAGGGACACCCCAGCGCAACAATTGCTTTTTATGGGCCGGACAACAAGAAAGCGACAAAGGTGGTCTGTAGTATTTTCCAGCATGCTGAAGCTGACACTGACCCCGTGAAGAAGTGGTTTACGGAAAACAATGAACCAATAGTTGACAGAGAACTGAACTAGTACTCCGTCAACATTGTATTGACGGGTATAGTCAGCCGATAAGTGGCCATCTGCGTTGTTGCACTCGCTTGAATTAGCCCTGCTAGTCCTGCGCTCGCGCGCCTAGGAGGCTGTCCGAGAATAGAAACCGTAGCGAGGGAAACCCATTTTGAGTCATATTTTTCGATCATTTGAGGCGAATAGTGAACTATTTAACGATAATGATCGGGAAATCTGGCCAAAATGGGCTTTTCCGCAGTAGGTTCTCTATTCTCGGACGGTCTCCTAGCAGCTGACCACTTCTCAATTTCTTCTACCCGTCAATACAACATTGAAGGAGTACTAGTATGAAATATCGAGCTTATTCCATCGCAGTAATTTTGGGAACGTTAAGTGCCTCGTTTACATCGGTGGCCGACACTGGCAGCATGGAGGATTGTCTATTGGAGGCGATTAAGGATGCAAACGAAGAAAAGACAATCGGTGATATCAGGCAGGAATGCTCTGTACAATTTGGAAAAGAAAAAGAAGATCAGCCTATTAATCGTTCTGGCAATGAGGAGGCAGATCAGGAGTTTTTCGATAAGAATGATGCGGTAGCCCACAGTGAACCTTATGAGGATCCAGTAGCAAGACGTATTAAGCTGGAGGAAAAAACTGAGCTCAACCCTTTTGTACTCACTCCTCATAAACCGACCTATTTCTTACCATTTTCCTATAACTTTGATCCCAATGACGAACCGGTTCGGTCAAGATTCAAAGGCGAAAATATAGACAATACCGAAGTGAAATTTCAGGTGAGCCTGAAGTTTCCCATATGGAAAGGTCTGTATAAGGATTATGGTGATCTCTATATTGCCTATACTAATTTGTCCTTTTGGCAAGCTTATAATAGTGATGCATCCAGTCCGTTTCGAGAAACCAACCATGAACCTGAAATATTTTTCTCCTTTAAAAATGAGTGGAAAATATTTGGGATTAGCAACAACGTCATAAATCTTGGCCTGGTGCATCAATCAAATGGCCAGAGCGGCTCATTATCTCGCAGTTGGAACAGAGTCTACGCCAATATTGTTTTTCAAAAAGATAATTTCGCTGTTAGCTTAAAGCCGTGGTTGCGGATTTCGGAAGACGATGAGGATGACGATAACCCGGATATTGAGAAATATTTGGGTTACGGTGAGTTAAGAGTTGGATACAAATGGGGAGAACATACTTTCTCCAGCATGTTTCGAAACAATTTCCGTTCCGATAACAAAGGGGCCCTTGAGTTAGGTTGGAGCTTTCCTATGGTTAACCGGATACGGGGTTATGTTCAGTATTTTTACGGCTATGGTGAAAGTCTGATTGATTATAACGAGAGCACTAATCGGTTAAGTATTGGTATAGCGCTGACTGATTGGATGTAATGCTGCTGCGGAGTTGTGATTGGAGAGTTCACGTCTTCGCTTTTTTACCCCTCG
>JAZGGE010000230.1:0-4614 GCA_036480195.1 Methylococcales bacterium | reverse complement strand
GCAATATTCGGCATTTTGGGTACTGCTCATCTTCTTTTTACTTTCTTTACAAATAAATTTAATGCTTTTGATAAATCAGTTACAGAAGCAATGAAAAGCACATCACCAGTACTTACCAAAGAAACTACGATGTGGCATGCATGGATCGGCTTTAATGCCAGCCATAGTTTGGGCGCTATGCTAGTTGCAGCATTTTATATTCCTTTGGTTGTAACCAATATGGCATTCATACGTGAATCAATGTGGTTCTCCATCCTTCCAGTGTTTATTGGGGTGACATATCTTGTATTAGCAAAAAAATACTGGTTCAAGATACCTTTTATTGGCATATTTATTTCTACTATATGTTTTACTGGTGCTGCAATATTAATAAACACATAACACATATGAGCCATAACTCTGTCAACAGGCATTAGTGTTTTATTTCGGTTAATGGTTTAACCAAAAAATAACCAATGAGCAAAATCGACTACTTCATCTGTCATGGTGGCTGTTAAGTCAGTCGCTTACAGCAAACACATATAGAGGATCTCTTATTGCAGTCTCACTGCTGCCTATCATTTTGTTTGTCCATAAACATTGATAGGGTCACTAGACATTCATCGGCTAACCTGGTGCTGGCACTATTCAAAGAGTGGGCTTAAGCATATGTTGCCTATCCAGTTAGTATCAGGCTCAGCTCAGGTGTAAACGACTTTGTTCATTGTTTTAATGCACGCCAATGGGGTGTCTAATCAAATCGAGGGGCTCAGGTTATGTGATGTAAAAACCGATGCGTCTGGTTTATTGCCAAGAGATGCATTATCCGTTTTAAAACATTCAACCTATTGTCCAGTTAGACTTTTTGCTCACCCCACTGCGTGGCTAACCTTTTAAAAATCGGGTTTCATCGAATACTCTCTCATTTTTTAACATGAAGTAAACACAACGACCTAACTTGTGCGCTAATGCAGAAAGTGCTTTGGCTTTACTCATCCGTTTTTGTAGTTTTAATAAATAGGCTTGTGCCTTTTTATTACCACGCAGATATAGCACTGCCGCCTCAGAGAAAGCCCACTTAAGATGAGCGTTGCCAATTTTGTTACCGGATGTACCATAGATTTTACCTGCTGACTCGGCTTTACATTTAACTAACCTGGCATAAGAAGCAAACTTCTGCACTGACTCGAATCGATTGATTTCACCTATTTCATAAATAATGGTGAGTGACAGAATGGGCCCGATACCCCAGACACTTTTTAATAAATGAAAATGTTTGGGTTTATGCTGTTTGGCTTGTTGCTGGATATACCATTCTATTTTACTCAACTCACCTGCATAGCAATCCAGTAGGGCCATATCCAAATCGATACTTTTTTGTACAGACTGATCAGGAAAAGTTGATCTCAATTGTTCACGAGCGTCTTTATTTTTTAGATTAACTTTATTAGCCGGCAGATTATATTGACTGGTCGTATTGGCGACATGCGCTTTTAAGTCAGCACCGTGGCGAACGATTTTCATGCGCCGGCGTAGTAAGTCACGCGTAGCTCGCATGAGCTTTGGATAGACATACGCTAGTGGGAAATTACCACCACGCATTAGATTGGCAATTTTGAAGGAATCAATGCGATCATTCTTTGCTTTACCACCATGAATGGCTTTCATGTACAAAGCATGGCCTAGAATAAAATCCACGCCAATGTCATCACAAAAATCGGCGACCCAGTACCAGCAGTGCATACACTCAACACCAACAATGATGTTGCCAATGTAGGGTTCTAGCAGTTGATGAAGCTTATCTTTTGAGGCGGGGATTTCTTTATGTACACAGGTGTTACCTGTCTGGTCAATGATACAAACGTAGAGTAATCTCGCGTGTAAATCAATACCACAGTAATAAGGGTGTATGTTATTGTAGAAGTTCATTGGGCTTTCTCCGGTCGGTTTTGTCACCATCAGTTTAGCTCAGCGCTAATCTGATGGAGGAGGCTCAATGAGTATCAAGTCGTCCGAATCCGGCGGGGGGAAGTTTTATGGCGCTTCGCGGTTAGTGTAGGTGGCCGCGCGGCTCGACTCAAACGTTAGCACCTTGAAGAGAATAAACATGAGAGTAACAAATACTTTCTTAATTTCTGTTTTACTTGGGATTACTGTTCTAGGGTGTAATCCGGTTGTAAATATGTTTGCATTTCATCCTGACAGTGTAAATGTCATGCCAACTGAAAATCTACCTCATGAAGTACAAGAATTTACTATTGCCACAGAAGATAATGTAAAAATAACTTCGCTTTATTTGCCAAATGAAAAATCAAATAGGCTCCTGATTTACTTTCACGGAAATGCAGGAAATATCTACCATCGAATTCCTAGTTTGCTCCAGCTTCACAAGTTTGGAATAAATGTAATCGGAGTAAGCTATAGAGGGTACGGAAAGAGTGAAGGGAACCCGAGTGAGGCAGGTATATATGCTGACGGAGAAGCTATGGTTCGACACGCCATAGATCGCTTGGGATTTTATGAACAAAATATCATAATATTTGGACGTTCAATTGGTACCACGGTGGCAATTAGTACCGCACAGAATAAAAATATACGGGGCCTAATATTGGTTACTCCGCTAACAAGTGGTAAGGAACAAGCAAAGGCAAGTGGGCTTAGTTCAATATCATTGTTGGCTGGAGACTCGTTTGATAACATCACGAAAATAAATAACATAAAATCACCACTGTTAGTGATCCATGGTACGAATGATCAAATAATACCGTACTCAATGGGAAAAGAAATATTTGATCGTGCAAATGTCAAAAAATCGTTTGTGAGAATTGAAGGTGCAGACCACAACAACTTACACGCGAAATTTAGTCAGGAGTATTGGTTGCCAATATTTAAGTTTATTGGCAAAGAAGAAAAGGTGCCGGAGGGGTTAAATATTGATCAATAAACTAATGTGGCTAATAAATAATCCCTCCGGCACCTTATTTCAAAAGTAGTGTTATTTCACCAGCACATTCATGAGGACATTTAGCAATGCCGCAATATATATTTGTTTATCTGGGGGGTGAGTATCCTTCCAGCCCAGAAGAAGGACAAAAACATTTCTCAAAATATCAACAATGGCTATCATCATTGGGCGACGCAGTTGTTAGTCCTGCGATTCCTTTCAAGGATACACATACCGTACAGCCTAATGGCACGACAGCGCCCGGAAGTACAACAGCGATGTCGGGCCTTAGTATCATAAAAATGGCTTCGATGGATGAAGCGCTGAAGGTAGCAGAAACTTGTCCGTTTCTGGAGATAAATGGCACGCTTGAGATTTCTGAGATGATTGAAATGTCTAGTAAAGCAAATTAGCTGCGCAGATCAATAAACTAATGTGGCTTATAAATAATCCCTCCGTCACCTTACTAACCTTTGACATAGTGACCTCCTTGTCATGATAAAAGGTACTCTACATATAGAGAGGGAATATGAAACAACAATGTTATACCGCTTCGGTCACTTATTATACAATACGGTCGGCAGTTTAAAACGTAGAATATCTGCCGTCGGTCTAATCTACTGTTAAGCAATATGGAAAAGCCGCCTTTATTGTCTATCTTATATTTTACGCGGCTATATCTGGAGAAAGAAAATGCCATTTGTTGAAGTCAAAGTATTTGAAGATGAGCTTACTCAGGAGCAGTCTAAAGAGTTAATTGAAAAAATCACAAATGCAGTTACAGAAGTAACAAGTGAAAAGCTGCGGGATGTCACATGGGTTGTAGTTAACGAAGTAAAGAGTGGTAACTGGGGCGTTGGTGGTAACGCTCTTGGTCTTGATGATGTTAAAAAAATTATAGCAGGATGACCAAATATAGCTTGGTTATTCATTCATGCTACGGAAATTAATATGCCTAACAAGTCACTGCAGTTGACCATGAACATCCCCCGATAAAGTAGACACCCAAGCCTAACCACAAAAGAGGTGTCAAATGAAAAAATATTATTCAATCGAAATATTTGGGAGCATCAGTCTGTCCCCAATTCCATGTTTTCCCGAGCGATCCCCTGGATAGTGGAAGCGCTATCCTTAGGGTTGCAGGGATATTTTGTCAGTCAGCAGTTTTTGAAAATCCCCAAGATCGGAAAGATTCAAATCCGATACAGCCCAATACGAAAGCAGGTCATCGTCCCAGTTAATAATATTGTAACCCTTGTGCGGTGTGCTTTGTATGCGGAAAGTTTGCGCAGACTTCGGTTGTATAAACAGGTTAACGGTATGTTGACGATGCCGATAAACCAATGCAGCAGCCGACCCATTAGACAGGTATTCTAGTCGGCCGCCTATCAAGGGATATCCCTGGCTGGTAAGGTCAATTACTGGCGGTGAGAAATCCAGCTGGCCGTGAAACCAGGGTTTGACGGTATGTGTGTCCGATGAAGCGATGTCGGTTAAATGATTGACCATCATTGAGCGGATATGAGCGGATGTCAGGCTTTGTAACAATGTATCCCTGTCTTGCTGGGTGTCCAGGTACGACATAGTTGCCCAGCTTAATAACACGCCAAACAACAGTCCGGGGATACTGTAGGCCAGTTTATTAGTGAATCCAGACAGGAACGATGAAGCGCCTTCGCTTTGAACTAGTT
>JAZGGE010000229.1:0-6382 GCA_036480195.1 Methylococcales bacterium | reverse complement strand
AACAGATGAATAAAGAAGTCGAAGCACTTTGCGCCAAGGGTGAACGCGACGGAGCGCAGCAGAAAGCGCTGGCCTTCGTTAGGGAGACTGTTAAAAACCCATCTTTACAGAAAATAAGAAAATGTGGTGACCCTTTGGAGGGGATGATGCCGGAAATACCGTTGCTGGATCAATATGACAGTAAGGGTGGAAATTCCAATCAACATATTTGCGATCAATGAGACGACAATGGTTCAGCTTGAAGCGGGTCAATGCGTTGAAACAGACTATACCTCTCGCGCCCAAGAACACCCATTTTCAGCATACATCTTTTCGCAAAGAGCGTCGTTGTAGAACCTTGAAAGAGATGACTCTTCCTGCGGTTCTACGCCTAGCTCCTCACGAAAATCTACCCACTCAAAACGAGCATTCTTGAACGCGAAAGGTATATAAAATGCAAAGCGTGACCCGTAAGGCGCTTCAGAAAGTGAGTTTGGAAGCAAATTTTCGTTCAATTTCCTTCAAGTCTAATTCGCGGCAATAAGTCATCAGGAATTACCACCTCACCAATAATAAAAAACTGATGACGAAAGCTATCATCAAGCTTATCATAGTGTTCAGCGTGTATTCCAGCCAATAATCCTCCTGATGTTTGAGGATCAAATAGCAACTTAAAACGCGCTTGTTGAGTGATAGAATCAGGCCATTTCATTGATTCAAAAACTTTACGATTTTGGGAATACAAGCTACTCCTGATATTTTTCAAAACTAGAGCTTCGGCACCGGATAGCACTGGAATAGCATTTAAATTTAGGCTGGCTGCACAATTTGATGCCAGACAAAGTTCATTCAAATGTCCCAGTAAACCAAAGCCGGTGACATCGGTGCATGCTTTGACATTAAGCTGACTCAATAGCATTGCTGCCTGGGCATTAGATTCCAACATCGAAGTAACGGCCTGATTGAAAATGTCACCATCACATTCATCTTGCATTGCAGCAGCCAGTATTACTCCAGTACCCAACGGCTTTGATATGACCAGTTTATCTCCGGCGCTTAAACCCTGCTTATGAAATAAGTTTTTTTGTTGGTCCTTAACCCCATTAACCACCATTCCTACCGAAAGCTCACTTGCCTCAGAGGTATGTCCTCCCAGAAAGCGACATTGCAAGGTATCAAGTTGTGTAGAGATCCCCTGCATTAGTGCTTTTAGCTGTCTTTTTTGCACCTTTTGGCTGGCATATGGCAAGCTGATTAGCACTTGCGCTGACTTTGGCTTGAGATTCATAGCATAGAGATCACTTAGCGCATGGTTAACTGCGATTTTTCCAAATAACCAGATATCCTGAATCGGTGTTTTAAGTGCATCGACACTTTGGTAAATAATCTCGGCTTGACGGGTAATTTGTACGGCATCCTGGGGCTGGTAATGGGCTTCGCCCATCACTTCATTCAGTACCTGCTGTAAGGTGTCAGCACCGACTTTTGCCCCGCACGCTGCACAGCGTTTTAACGGGTCGTGTTGTTCGGTTTTTTCATCATCGTCAATAAGCTGTGGATTGATTGTTGCCTCTGACGGCATCGACAACGTGGGCAATTGATGAAACTGATTCATGAATTTAACATCAATAGAGTTTTTCCAGCGCCAGACCCAATCGCCAGAAAAGCTAAAAATGGATTTTGAACCTGTTGCTTGCTTCTCACCAAGCGCCAACAGGCTTAAAAATCCATCTTGAGGTTTATATTCAATTAATGATTGATTAAGCAACACCGCGCGTAGGTTCTGATATAAAACTTTTGCCTGTCTTACTGCGTAAACGCCCGCCTTGGGTCTGGGATTCGCGATCATGTTCGCGATATCACCCGCTGCAAAAATATGATCGTAGCGTAGGGACTGCAGGGTTTGCCTGACATTTACGAAGCCAGCATCATCACATTCCAACTGACTTTTCTGTAACCAGGGAGAACCCGCAGCCTGGATACACCATATAATTTCATCCGTGAGGATTGGGTCAGCGTTCAGGCTATGAATAATACCCTGACTGAGCTTTACAACCTGGGTTGAGGGATGAATATTAATATGATATTTATCAAGTTGTTGTTTTACCCGATTGATGACGGAAGGGTTATAAGTAGGCAAAATATCATCAGATGATGTGATCAGGTTATACCGGAATGATGAATTAAATTGCTTCAGTTTAAAAGCGATAGCCATGATAACTTCAACGCTGCCAGCACCTCCGCCAACAACCGATAACGATTTTGTTTTGTTTTGTTGGATATGCTTCTGAATGAGATTCCAGCGCTGGTAGAAGTCACTTATCGGTTTGACGGGGATGGTGAATTCAGTTGAACCTTCAATCTGTTGATTCGGTGTTGAACCAATATCAATAGAGACAACATCAAACTCAATGGCCGGACGGGTATTAAGTTCTAAGGTATTGGTTTCAACATCAATGGCTGTTACGCTGTCCTGAATAAAGCGGATATTTGCCCACAGTGAAAGTTTTACCAAGTCGATATGTGTTTCTGCAAAACTGTAATGCCCCGCGATTAACCCCGGGAGCATACCTGAATAGGGTGTCATGGCCTGTGGGCTTATCAGGGTGATGCGCACTCCGGGTAATGGATTCATTGCCCATTCGCGTAATACAAGAGCGTGGCTATGCCCACCTCCCACAAAAACAAGATCTTTAAATATTGGTGTTTCTTTCATTGCATCATTGTTTTTAGGTATTCATCAACCCAGGCTAAAACTTCAGGCTCTGTACCACGGAATAAAACATCAAACTGTTTATTTCGTAACTGATACTGGTACATCGGATCATAGTATTCCAGTAGTAACAGATGGATTCCCTCTTCAAATAAATTACTTTCCCCTGTGACGAATAGATGTTCCAGCGCCAGAGTAAATGAGGTATTTATTTTTTGATAATGCATACCGCCCAGGCGTTTTTTTATGCGTTCCAGGTTGTCCAATACGAAAGAGGAAAATTTTTTGTTTGCTGTCTCTTGGTATTGTTGCTGATAGAGCGGCCAACTCTGTGTTATGTAATCTTCACGAATGATAGCAACACGTTGCTCCATTGCGCGTTCAAGAAATACATAAGGTGATTGAGCCATTTTCTTGTTGAACCCTTCAGGCATAATACTACGTCCTATTCTGGGACCCTCATCTTCCAATAGTAATCCTGACTTTGGAAAACGATGCCGGTATTTGAGGCATGTAACAGATAATTGATTTTCCCAATTAATCTGCGTAGGTTGTGAATCATGAACATCACTGCCAAAAACTGACCCCCGGTGATTAGCCAGTCCTTCCAAATCAATATGGTAATTGGATTTCTTTAATACTTGAGTTTTTCCAGAACCGGTAAATCCACTTAAAATCACGAATGGAATCTGTTGCAGGCTGACTTCCAGTTGCTGCATCAAATAAGTACGCATGGCTTTATAGCCACCTTTAATAAGCGGATAATTGAGTCCTTGTTCGTTCATCCAAGACTGTGTCGTGCGTGAACGCAGCCCACCACGAAAACAATACAGATAACCTTTAGGGTGAGCTTTTGCAAATTGTTTCCACTGCGCCATCCTTTGCTCTCGTATTTCTGGAATAGCCAGTTTTAAACCTAAAGCAATTGCGGCATCCTGGCCTTCCTGTTTGTAACAGGTGCCAACGGCTTCACGTTGCAGATCATTTAGAATTGGAATATTTTGGCTATTGGGAAAGGCTCCTTTATTGAATTCAACTGGAGCCCGGACATCCATCAAAGGTATGTTTTGTAAAAAAAGCCTTAGGTAATCATCTGTATCCTGTCTAATCATTTGTCGGGTTCTCTGCTACCCGGAGGCAACCTGTGCGGCCTGATAGGAAAGGTTATACCAGCCGTTATCCGAAAAAATCCTGTTTTACACCATCTTTCAAGTTTGGCCAATGCTGAAAAGCAAAAAGCCAGATCATGATGATGTTAATAACCGGAATTAGAAGATACAGGACGTTCCATTTTTTTAGGCCGGCTTTGTCCAGTATTTTTGAACCCAGCCACAATATAATCAGTGTGTATACCACAATCAAAAGAAATATCATGATCTCTCACCATTATTTTGTTTTTGATTGGGCCAGGGCATAAAGGCTAATTGCAGAAAGATAAGCAGCAAACCCAAGCCTGGCACAAATACTAACAGCGCCCATAGTGGATGAAATCCCGCTTTTTTGTAGATCATGAACAGTGGGATAACAACCATGAGGCCAATAAGGACACCCCGTGCCATTTCTGGAAAAAAAACCATATTGTTTCCCCCTTTTTTATACGTTTTGTGCCTAAGAATGCGGAAGGTATTGTTAAACGATCAATTTAGAGCATGGCTTCGTCTGCTGATTTTCCTTTATCGTATTGTATTAACCTGGGAAGTGATAGCCATAATTCGTTTGTCCAGTCCTTCAAACCCTTGCTGTGAAAGATCAACAAGCACGACTACTGTTTGGGGGTCAGGGTTTTTTCCTGGAGCAACGAGAACATCATTAATCGCGTAGTTTAATGGACAACCACGGCTTTTTGGCAGGCGTTTGTCTTCATGCAGCAAGATAAAGGTGTTGTTACTCCCGGTTTCCAGCAAAAGTCGGAATAATTTAGGACGGATATCGAGCGGCTTGCAATGGGGAGGCGACTCTACTTCCCATTGTTCTAGCAGTATCTTGGAGGGCGGGTTGCCATTTCCAGGATTTAGGGACGATGGCTGTAATGCTACACTCAAGCGTGGATCGTCTGTTTTTTCCCCAGAACCGGTCAGATCTGTGATGGATTTGGCGGGTTGGGTTATATCCAGCTTCGTTAATAGCGAAAGGCTGCGGTATTTGCTTTTGCCACGGGTTTTGGTGAGCGGGGTGTTTTCCTCTTTATCGAGGAGGCGTATCGGACTCCCTTTTATCCAACTATCAGTTAATGTATCTATGATGTAGATTTCGGAATACGGAAACCCGGATCCATCCTGGATGCCGTACTGTTCGAACGCGAAATAGTTGCTATCCTGGGAGAAGCCAATTACATCCAATTTTGCGGAATCGGCTGCCATGGCTGGGATCGAAGTTAAGGCTATAGTTATTAACCACGTACAGATAGTGAAAATATTTTTTAGATCGTTGGTGTTCATTTTCATTTTCATTTTTTTTCGCCAAACCAAACTTCAGGCTACCTGATCTCATCACGATGAATCAAAAGGTTATAGAAATTCATGAGATTTTGTACTGAGCCTAAAATAACAACTTCTCTCCGTAGGAGGGGCTTTAGCCGCGATCTCGGCCAAGATCGCGGCTAAAGCCCCTCCTACGAAGGTATCAAAACAATTTCCGTGAGATCAGGAGTTCTGAACTTGTTGAATACATGATCCAGTTCGTTTTCCGGAATGCCGATACCCTGGTCACGAATGACCAGGCTAAGTGCTGGCGACCTATCGATGTTAGACACGTTGTCTTCTGATTCCAAATCGAAAGGAATAGAAATACCTCTTCCGCTGGGAGTAAACTTAACAGCATTAGACAAAATATTGATGATGACTTGTCCGATGCGTACTGGATTACCCAATACCGTGGTGTCAACCCAAATAAAGAGAATCGTCTTTGGCACGATTGCAGACTTCTTCACACCAAGGCTTGTCCTGTGAGGCGATTTCGTACATTTTGGCCCAAAAGGATTTGGGATGATGACCGGAGTTTAAAAGACGATAATTTCTGCCTATTAATTCCTCTCGTGAGTAACCGCTAATGTCACAAAATTTGTCATTTGTGTAGATAATTGACCCGTTAGAATCGGTTTCTGCAACTATCGACGATGCATCCAGGTAGTCAGACGCCTCGGAGACAGCCTCTAGAAGGCTGTCCGAGAATAGAAACCGTAGCGAGGGAAACCCATTTTGAGTCAGATTTTTCGATCATTTGAGGCGAATAGTGGGCTATTTAACGAAAATGATCGGACAATCTGGCCGAAATGGGCTTTTCCGCGGTAGATTCTCTATTCTCGGACGGCCTCCTAGGTTTTCATCAACAACAGTACTATGTTGGGAAGGGATTCTGGATCGATTGTAAAAAGAACTCACTGATCTGAATGTTTTCAGGGACGAATCGACCTCAGAAATAATGAGTCGAGATACGAATGTTATAGCGAGACTGACAAGCCATTAATTATCTAAAAAAGATCTATAAATGCATGAACTTCATTACCATTCCCTTGGTACTCGACCCGTGAGAAACTGAGCATTCCCGCCATGGCAATACCACGACCATGGTTGTCCGTCGCCCGTTCTACACTCATTTGCATATAGGGTTGCCAATCAAAGCCACCACCCTGATCTTTGACAGCTACTTTAATCCCGCGATCGCTTCGTTGAAATTCAATATGGGCAAACT
>JAZGGE010000228.1:0-9745 GCA_036480195.1 Methylococcales bacterium | reverse complement strand
CGTACATTCGAACGGCTAACCCGAGGCCATAGCGGAGGTGCAGTATTGATCGTACCCATGTATAACGACGAGACTGTGTTGCTTGTAAGGGAGTACGCTGCAGGTGTTGATCGTTACGAATTAGGGTTGCCAAAAGGTCGATCTGAACCCGGAGAAACCGCTCTGAATGCCGCTAACAGGGAATTAATGGAAGAAGTCGGTTATGGTGCTAGAAATCTACAGCTGCTCACTTCACTTACCATCGCACCTGGATATCTGGAGCATTCAACGGATATTATTTTAGCCCGTGATTTGTACGAACAAAAACACCCTGGAGACGAACCGGAGGAGCTTGAAGTCGTCCCTTGGCAATTGGACAATATTTCGGCATTGGTGAAATCAGCCGAATGCACTGAAGCACGCAGTATCGCCTCTTTATATATCACGCTGGAATTTTTGAAAAATGAACGCTCTTAATCTCAATGAATTACTAGAACCTGTCGTGGCACTTGCTAGGTCGGCAGGTGAAAAAATCATGGAAATTTATGCAACCGAGTTTTCGGTTGAAACAAAGGATGATAATTCACCGTTAACCATGGCAGACCTTGCTTCTCACCAAGAAATTGCTAGAGGGCTGACTAAGATCGGCTCGGCTTTTCCGCTCATTTCAGAAGAATCTACCCAACTACCCTATTCGCAACGCCAGCGCTGGGATACATACTGGCTGATTGACCCCCTTGACGGCACAAAGGAATTTGTTAAACGTAATGGGCAGTTTACGGTCAATATTGCCCTTATCCATCAACACGAACCTGTTTTAGGTGTGGTTGATGTCCCCGCCTTGAAACAACGATATTTTGCCGCCCGAGGTGCAGGCTCGTTTATGCAGGATAGAGATGGGCCTTCAAAACAAATTTTCGTGCGAGAAAATGCCCCAGCCAAGCTTACCGTAGCAGGCAGTCTGTCCCATAAAACCCAAGAACTTGAATCCTATCTTGGCCGTTTGGGTGATTATGATTTAATCTCCATGGGAAGCTCTCTAAAATTATGCTTGGTCGCGGAAGGAAAGGCTGATATTTACCCGCGGATTGGTCTGACTTCTGAGTGGGATACGGCTGCTGCACAGTGTGTAGTGGAACAAGCCGGAGGACGAGTGACCGACCTCAAGGGGAACTTGCTGCGGTACAACACCAAAGAATCATTTCTAAATCCCTATTTTTTGGTGTTTGGGGACACGAGTAGAGATTGGACTCAGTATGCTAATGATATTTAGGATGGCAAAATAACTTACCGGCCTATACTTTATATAGTGACTCCAAACCAAGGTTTTTGGCGTCTGTACCAACTTGGCCTGGACGCTCCAGACACTGGACTGCCTGCCACAACGCACTCCCGTCCCATTCTGATGGATCTGCTCTGTATAGAACTCGATTTAGCCGCGAGGCTTCAGTAGCCAATCCACCTCCTGTACGACGACCAATTGCCTCGAGACTGGAAGGGCTATTATCGATCCAATAGGTTTTCGCCCAATCAAGCAAAGCAATCCGGGTTTTAACCGGATCATTTTTATCACACACTTTTTTAACCGCCTGGCGAGCCTGTTTCTCATTGAGAACTCGGCTCTCTTTTGGTGTTTTTTCTTTGTTTTTCTTTTTCTTACGAGACATTGACAGCAAGGTGGCTCCGAGCCACCCGACAGCCAGTATCAAAGAAACCCACTGCCAAATATTTTCCTTTGCAACGTTCGGAACCGACATAGAGTCAGTTTTTTCTCTCATCTCATTAGTCTGTAATTCCAATCGTTTTGTTTGGACTTCCTGGTTTGGCTTATGCAAACTCCCCGCCGCAGGTAATACAGTAATAGTAGTTTCGGGAACAATAGCGATTTCCATCCGATCATCCTGTGTATTCCACCAGGGAATCTCGATGGCAGGTAAGGTGTAGTTGCCGGGTTGATCCGGGATAAGCGCCGTTTTTTCTTCTCGAAAGGCAACGATAGTGTCAATTTCCTTTTTTTCCTTTAATACAGGTTGATCGGGATAATACCGAATTTGTGCCATTTTAGTTTCTAAAGAACCCAATTCAGGCAATTGGCTCACATTGGCGCCTTTCGCCAGCAACTGCAATGTTCGAGTAATCGGCTCACCGGCATTAATACGTGGCGGACTATTTGACCACTTTTGTTCCACGTGAAGCATTTGGGCGGGCAGCCAGTGTTGGCCTTTGAATTCAGCAGGTATCGGCTTAACTTTCAAGGTTATCGCTTTTGAATTTACCTGCATGGTTTTAGTCGATGGGCGGAGAAAAAAACCTCGAAACCGGTTATTTGAACTGGGGTTCGCTATGACGTCTGCAGTTAATTTTATGGGTGCAATGATCTGATCACCACTATTCTGAGGGAAAACAGCAAACTTCCTTTCAATAACTGCATATCTATTGCCCCCTCTTTGGGAATAGTAATTTTTGTCTTTCCCAAGCTTTTCAATGACAGCCCCATCCAGTTGAGGGTCACTCAAACTTGCTTGGGCTATTTCTATATTTTGAAAAACACGAATAGTAAAAATGGCCTGGGATTGAACATAAGGATTCTGTGGCGTTACTTCGGTTTCGATAAAAAGATCTTGATCTGTTTGCGCGGATTTGTTCCCAATTGCTGCTTCGACTGTTAGTGAGATAGCTGGACTTTTATCACTACCAAATAAAACTGAAGGAATCGTAATCTGCCCTTCTTTTTTGGCAGTTAACGTCAACGTCCAATTCATCGACCGTGTAACGTTACCATTAACCAAGGAAATATTACTGCTCTGGGAGCGATTCAGAATATTGAAATGCTGTTCCAACGGGGCAAAGTCTGGATCATCATCCGGTGGTTGAACAGAAGAAAGTGTTAATTGAAAAGATTCGTTCACAGTAACAGGATTACGATCAGTGGCTGCGAGAATTTCTGCGCTGTATCCATCGGTCGGATAGAAGATAACCGCAATTAAAAAAATTATCGCGCGAAGGGATAGATTGGGATTTACCATGATTGTTCATTCGAAGTAGAACGGTTTTTTCTTTGCTTATACTGTAACTGGAACTTTCGGCGCAGCAATCCGCCAGGATCGTCTGGAATTCGCCGAAGCCATTGTTCGACGGCATCTTGTTTCAATCCAGTTTGCTCGGCTTCTGATTGGGGCGTAGCACTCTGTTTATCTGATTCAGATACATCCGATTTTTTCATATCATCATCCGACTCTTGAACATTTTGTTGCTCGGAGCGATCCGAATCGTGTTCCGAAGGATCGGCTCCATCCTTATCCTCCCCTTCTTCTGGTGACGATTTTTTATTCTCAGCACTTTCAGATTGCTGTGATGATCGTTGATTGTGATCGCTAGGTTGTTGGTCTGAAGACTCTTGATCTTGATCTTTCTGTTGTTCTGATTGTTCTTGATCTTCCGATGGTTTGGAGTCGGAGGACTGGGATTGCTGCTGCTTTTCCAACTGTTTTTCTACGACTGTCCTATTGTACTTTGCATCTTCATTTTGTGGATTAATTTCCAGTGCTTTCTGATAGGCACTGATCGCCTCCTGATACTGGCCCGATTTCGCTAGCGCATTACCCTTATTATACAAGCCATCACTTGTCGTTTCGTTCTCCAGTGTTTCCACCGCTTGCTGGTATTGTCCTGAAGAGTATTGTGCGGCCCCTCTCCAGTTTTGATTTTCAAACTGCTTTGCGGCTTGTTCCAGTTGACCCTTTTTATACGCATTGGCGGCCTGCTGATCCGGAGTATTCCAAAGGTTTTTCCATTCAAAGGCCTGGGCCTCAGGTGAAGAAACAAGGATACAAACAGGAATGATCAAGTACCCTTTCCTAAAGACTAACAGCCCCAATGGGAGTAACGCCAAAACCAACCAGAAACCGCCGTCTTCCCATTGCTCCAACTGCCCGGAATCTGATGCCTTGCTCCCAGATGAAGTCCATGGCTTCATTTCAGCCAATAACGCTTCAATATCGCTGCTATTGGTGCTCAGGGTTCGATAAATTCCACCACCCGCATTAGCCATTCGTTTTAGAGCCTGGACATTTAGCCGAGGGATGATGATATTACCGCCACTGTCTTTCAAAAAACCACCATTTGGAACGGCAATGGGCGCACCCTCCGGAGTACCAACGCCCAATATCGAAATGTTAAAATTTCCGCTCTTCATACGCTTTACCACCTTAATATCGCGATCCAGACTGACCTCATCAGTAATCAAAATGATTTTGCCTCGGTTTAATCCAGCTTGCTGAAACAGATTTTTGGCTTTCGTCAATGCAGTGGCAACATTACCGCCCTGGCTAGGCATTAGTGAGGTATCCAGAGCAGATAGCTGGTTTAGAATAGTTGCGCCATCATCCGTCAGCGGCGTTACGACGAATGATTCACCCGCAAAGACGATCAACGCATTCTGTCCGTCTTTGCGGGATTCCAGGATGTCCGCAATCTTATAACGGGCTCGAATGAGACGACTGGGTTTAACATCAGTTGTATCCATTGAACGAGATAGATCGAGAACAATAACCAACGCGGACTGATTTTGAAAAACGGGAATCGAAATGCGTTCCCAACTCGGGCCTGCGAGTGCGAAAATTGCGATGATACCGCCTAAACTAACTGCAGCGACTGGCCAGCGTCGTTGTTTTCCAGACTTTTGTTCCAGAATAAAAGGTAAAAGATTTGGATCACAAACGGATTTCCAGTTGCTTTGATTGTATTTGTTTTTATACAACGCCCAAGTCAATAGAACTAAGGGTAGGAGTGCATACAGCCAAAGGGGTCTCAAAAAATGAAACTCATCAACTATCATGAGAATTTATTCGACAGTCTTAGTAGGACAAGCACCGCTGCCAGCAGCAAAGCAAACGCCATCGGCCAAGGATATAAGGGTACTTTGGGACGAAAAAACCTTTCCTCCTTTTCGATGGGTTCCAAGGCGTCAATAAGTGCATAGATTGTTTCAAACTCTTGAGTGTCACGGGCGCGGAAGTATTGTCCTCCCGTCTTTTCAGCGATAGATGCCAACGTGTCTTCATCCAGATCACTGGAAGGGTTAACTTTTCGTGATCCAAAGAAATCGCGAACGATCATCTCATCCGCTCCAATACCGATGGTATATATGGTTAACCCTGTCTTTTTAGCCAAATCAGCGGCTTGGAGCGGCGAAACGCTACCCGCGGTATTGGCACCATCGGTGAGCAGCAGCAGAACTCGATCATTGTCAGGATGATTTTTGAAGCGCTTCACCGCCAAACCGATGGCATCTCCAATGGCCGTGTATTTGCCTGCAAGTCCAATTGCAGCTTCGTTAAGAAATGTCTGTACAGTTTTTCGGTCGAAAGTCAGCGGTGTTTGCAAATACGCCCGTTCACCAAACAAAATAAGACCAAGACGATCTCCCTCGCGCCTCTTTATAAAGTCGCTCGCCACCCATTTTGTTGCAGTTAAGCGATCCACCGTTTTGCCCTGTATAACAAAATCCTGTTCTTGCATGCTTCCTGATAAATCCACTGCCAACATTAAATCTCGGCCCGCAGTGGCTTGTTGAATCGGATCACCTAGCCACTGCGGTCGAGTGGCAGCTGTCACCAATAACAACCATGCGACCATGGCAATCGCCACTCTCCATCGGTTGGTGGCTGGCCGGTAATTTGAGCTCTGAATACCATCAAGCTCATCTAAAAAGGGAACTTTGAGAGATGCATGGGCTGCTGATTCAGCCGGAGAAACGACACGCAGGATGAACCAGGGAACGGGTAACAGGAGAAATAACCAGGGCCAAACAAAATCGATCATAAGATATTTATTAAATGGGACAGACTATATTCGACCATTGATCGATACTTTTTCTCCGTTACGATTATTTTCCATCGGTAGTGTCTTGATCCAGCGATCACAGAGGTCGAATAGCATCTCCAAGTCGTTGGGTAAACTCTCTGGTAAGTCAGGCCGATAAGGTGCGTCGATCAAAAGGACGCCCTTCCCTTTCGAAAAATCATAGCTATCTAACGATGCATCCAAAAATTGAAGCCAGGCACTACCGGTGAGCGATGCAACACTTTCCCTGGGATAAGCGGTAATCGCGACGCGTCGCAGTAATGCCGAAAGACTGCTGATTTTTTCTTTGACTGGTATTTGCGTTTGACGCAACAAGGCAAGTTGCTTTGCTGCCGTTTTTCTGACCTTGTAACGGCGCAACCTTTTTAGAACCAAAAGAACGCTGAGCACCGAAAAAATTAAAAGTCCGAAGGCGATCCACCAGCCTGGGGCGGGGGGCCACCATCCAATAGGATCTGGCAAATGAATGTCACGCAAAGGAAGTTTGGTAGGGTCCACGACTATTTTAGAATCTCCATTGGATCTTCGGTTGTATCGCAGTTCAGAAAACCCATGCCATAACCGAACGCTAATTCTTTCAGGTGGTTGTAATGCTGAACAAAGCGGTTGTTGTAGCGCTCAGCGACACTATTCTCCCCATGATAAGCGATATCCCGACTTCCATTGGTGAAGCGGAAATCACCCCGTTCCGGGAGTTCACGTTCTAGCGGGTCGAAGATGAAAACCAGATTGACCTCGCAGTGACGGGATAGTCGGATCAGGTGGAATTCGTTGCTTTTGTTTAAACCGCGAAAATCACTAAAAAGAAATATCAAACTACCGGGACGGGTGTGATGCACCAATCGGCTCAATGCTTGATGCAGGCTACTGATATTATCGGTTTCTGAACGATCATTTTTCGGTTGTTGCGCGGATAGCTCCGCTAATTGCCTTAAAAAACGAAGGACCGCCTGCTTCCCTCGTTGAGGTTTAAATTCTTTTTGCATCTGGTCTGTAAATATTTGACCACCAATTCTGTCGCCATGGTGATTCGCAGCCCATGACAACAAACCGGCTAAACGGGCAGCAACGACCGACTTGAATACACCACGGGTAGCGAAATGCATGGGAGAGCGATAGTCAACAGAAAGAAAAACTGCCCGTTCCCTTTCTTCACGAAATAATTTTGTGTGCGCTTTTCCAGTACGTGCTGTTACTCGCCAATCCATGTTTCGCACATCGTCACCGGGCATATAAGGCCGGACTTCATCAAACTCCATCCCCCGCCCTTTAAAGCGAGAGAGATAGTCTCCACTCTGTAGTGATCGGATTGTGTTGTGATTAAGTGGAAGGTTACTGGCAGGGCGATTCAGTTCGATCAGCTGAGGAAGGGTTATATCAACAAGGCTTTCAGTTTGAGAGTGCTTCATAATCACCTTTTTTGAAAAAACATCCCAACGGTGATTGCCGCGTGGGGAAATATGCCGTGATATCAAGACAAAACTGGTCTACTTGTCGTGTCTGTAAAAACTCCACTACATCCCCGAAGTTCCCGGCTCGTTGTGTAAAGGGATACTCTATTAGGATCGCGAAACTAGTCTTATAATTATGTCAGCGCGATTTTACCCAATGTTTTATCCCATGTAAAACGTCAATATTTGATATTGCAGGGAATGTTTGGGATTTCCAGTCTGGAATCAAACTTAGTCTAGTACAGGGGAACCTGGAATCATTCCCTTCGATATATACCTTTCGCGTTCAAGAATGCCCGTTTTGAGTGGATGGATTATGAGGCCGGGAGAGCATTAAACTGATCAGGCAAGGATATGAAGAAAACTGACTGGACGTTTCGCCAGCTCTTGAAGCTGAGGGCTCATTGCTCCGCAAGTTTCGCCCTCTCCATAATTTCGATAGGTTCTACAGGGCAGATTTATTATGCACCAACGATAACGCATACTCGAATGCATCCGGAAAATCAATCAAGGCCGCTGCGTTTGAAGTATGAATTCTTTCATAAAGACCAAACTGTACTTTGTATTTCAAGTTACCGATTGCCAGCGGCCCGAATGATTTCACACTGCCACAGGGAAACTCAAGTACAGCACCTTTGTCTTGAAGACCAACACCATCGATACCACTGGGTGGAACTGCATTAGTATCGGCAACAATCGCTAGTTTATTCGCATGCTCTAATTCTGCGACATTGAGTATTCTAATACCAGCACGCGCAGCACTAATAGCGACTTCGGTATCCGCTAATACTTCAATTTTCGAATTATAAGTCTCGGCAGAAACCCAATCGACTTGGCATTCGTAGCGTTCGCAAAACCGTTCGGCAACCTGGGGGTCATCATCTGCCGTCAGCTGACAAAGCCGTGTTTTTGCTCCTTGTTTAGCTGCTAAAACAGCTGTACACAAACCAACAGGCCCGGTACCAAAAACCGAAACAACTCTACCTGCTAGCCCTTGGCTACCATGATCCTCCAAACCTTTTTGAACTAAAGCCACAATACTGGCAGAAGTCGTATAAGCTCCATTGGGGTCAGCAAAAACGCCTACCTGGAAATCGCCTACCATGGCTTTTTTTGCGCTAGTAAACATATCAGCTGCCAAATGAACATCCCGACCGCCAATAAAAATCCCAGTATCATTAAACCGGTTGGGAGGCCTGGCGAAAATAGCGTCTTGAACCATCCCAACAACACTCTTGGGAGCAACGTCGGTAATGGGAACAACCAAATCGAATCCCGCATCAGAAGCAATCGTGACATCAAAAGGGCTGATATTGTTACCTGGTGTTAGAAAATAGAGAATTCGCTGCGCCATAATACGTTTCCTTTATACTGATGGTTATATTAGAAACATAGTTGATGCCCTGATTTATGCAAACTTTGACACAAGCGAATATTAAGAAATAGAAAAATTTCATCCATCGATTTCTTCTATATCAAGATGTCCCATATTGTTAGACGCGAAAGGTATATCTCACCATCAGGATTCATATATCGAAGGAACACTGCATGGTGTAGAATGCTGCTCTATTTGTGTTGATGCATTTGAGACGATAATAAGAGCTCTACCTAATCGAAGCAGAGCTCACTTACCTAGAGAGGATACAATCATGTGTTGGAGTGGTGAAGCATCTGGCGTCCTTGCGACTGTCGGACTGGGTACAGCGTTTTACGTTGCCCGCAAAGGCGAATCCAAGGAATTATGGGTGCCGTTAACTTATTTTGCCTTAATGGAGGCATTACAAGCGTTTACTTATATCTATATTGATGAATGTGATAAACCGCAGAACCAAATACTGACACTTTTCGGGTATCTTCATATTGCGTTCCAGCCGTTTTTTGTCAACATGGTCGCAATGTACTTTATCCCGGAGGCTGTCAAGAAGAAGATTGGACTCTATGTCTACACCATTTGTGCGGTAGGATCGATCGCCATGCTGGTGAAAATGTTTCCGATGGCCTGGGCAGGGCTTTGCAATGTCGGTGACGAGGGATTTTGTGGCAGAATGACCTGCTCGGTTTCAGGTGCTTGGCATATCGCTTGGCAATTGCCGTTAAACGGGTTAATGTCTGCCCCACTCTCTTACTTGCCTGGTTTTGTTTGGGGTCTGCACGGCTTTGCCTATATTCTGGTCGCATTTTATATGCCGGTTGCCTATGGATCCTGGCGCTTTGTAGCCTTTCACTACCTAGTCGGCCCATGGATTTCTGATCTTTTGACGGATGACCCCAATGAATACGCCGCCGTCTGGTGTTTGTTTTCAATCGCGTTATGTGTGTCGGTCATTAAATCACCGATCCGACGCCATCTGCATGTCGATAAATGGTTGTTTTACGGTAAGGTGGAAGGCACAACACAGGCAGAAAAGGCTGCGCAGATGTCGTAGATGTAGAGGGGAGATGGTCGGGCA
>JAZGGE010000227.1:0-6208 GCA_036480195.1 Methylococcales bacterium | reverse complement strand
TGCCAGTTGCTCTGAAAGCCGAGAATCACCAGATCCAGCTTTGCCAAATCTTTTTGATACTGCTGGTTGTCGTAGTTACTTACACCGATATTCATCCCACCGACTCTTGGGAAAAGAAGGGTGCCGTTGTCGACGGAAGGCGAACGTGGAGCAGGAGTAGGTTCTGGTGCAGGAGTAGGAGTAGGAGTAGGAGTAGGTTCTGGAGCAGGAGCAGCTCGTGATCTAGGAGGGCGTTCGTTTACTTGGGTGGGTGTGTTGTATTCGATATGCAAAAGAGCTGCACCCCCCTGGTCACTGTTGTAGGATTTTGCCGCGCGCTTGCCGGTTCCTGACATTATAATTGCCACCGAATTACCCCACGACCAACCAGATCGGCCGACAATTTCCTGTAGAACAGACGCAATATTTGGTGTCCGCTGACTGGCACCGACTTGCCCTACGCTAACCCAAGGATTTGGAGACCATGAAACGGTCGTGCCTGTTTTTGATCTCGACGAAATGTTTTTTGGCGTCGAGGCGAATGCTGGTGCGTTATCAGTGGATTGTCCTCGAATTGAGAGCTTTGTAGTCTGAGATCCGGTCTCATCTGCCTTAAATTGGATGTACGCGTTGGTAACCCTTGATCCATTAGGGATTTTGATGTTTTTGAATCGAAGCCCGATCGTTTGGTGGCCCCCTTGACTATTCCGGGCGTGGCTAAAGGTTAGGTCAATATCGCTGCTATCGAATATGACCTCTCCTCTGCTGCTTTCCTCTGCATCATCCGCGCTCGTGCCAATTCGAATTTCCTCAACTTTGGCCATCGCAGACGATGATAGTCCAAAGCCAAGTAGGACAAGCCATGGCAGATTTAAGATTCTTGTTGCTTTTCTTTTGGTGGTGGTAAGTTTTGGCATATAGCCAGCTCCTCATTACTAATTATTATTAGGATCGCATTTATATCCAAGACTTGAAAAGGTTCTGAAAGCTTCGATGCTCAATATTTCGCATCCCAGTAGGATGTATACCTCTCACACAGCCTTCTAGCCTTTCACGAAACTCTACCCACTCAAAACGGGCATTCTTGAACGCGAAAGGTATATGCGATGTAATATGAGTTTCGCCAACCAATGACGACACGCAATGTAGCAGTTTAGGCAATTTATACGCCAAATTAAAAGAAGAGGTAAAACAAGGGCGCTAGATTTACACCGTTATTAATTGTCGTCACTTAGCAACGCTAAATTTGAAAATAATCAATTATCCTATTATAAATAATAAGTTAATATTGTTGCATATTGGCGACAATTTGAAGTGTGTCCAATGAATAAAACAACGTGCTGTAACAGTTAGGTATTGAACATCCAACTTTGTGCGTAACATAATGAGTATTGATGAGGCTGCGTAGAACCACGAAGGCGAAATATTGGGATAGTTATTAGACGCTTAATTCATCGGCTGAGGAAGGTGGAATCGAATAACTAATTCTAGAAGAATCAAAAATTTCGTCTGTGCCTGTGTAGCGGTGAGCACTATTTTCCGGAAAAAAAAGGGGGGGATTCGGACTGGGGTATCGTTGCAAAATTGTAATTAGTGAATCACTTGTTATAAGATAGCGCCAGCGGTAGGTGTTGGAAGTAGGCTGAATGAGCCTGGTTATGTTGTTAATCCACACCTCTAGAATTTGTAAAATTAGGGTGGACATTTGAATGCAAAAAAATTAAGTATTTAAATTAAGGCTTCTTTAGTTTTTATTCAGGAATGTCCGCTCAAGGAGTGTTTCTTTGGGTGAACTGGAAGATTGGATTTCCTGGTTCCTTATGTATTCAATTGCCAGCAGTCGTCGAAAATAAAAATATCGAACCATCACATATAGAATTTATTTTTGTGGCTAGCCCGGCCCAAACTAATCAATCACAATACGTCTATTTTTCTTTACAAGGTATCGATTTATGTTAACTCGTAAGCACAATTTTATATTATTGGGAATATTTTTTTATCTATTATGTTTTCAGATCGCGGCATATGCACAGACAATCATTCGCGGACCCTATTTGCAACAGGCAACGCCGACCAGCATGGTTATCAGGTGGCGAACAGATGTTGCGACAGATTCAGTTGTTAATTTCGGAAAAGTGGTAACCAATCTCAGCCAATCAGAGACATCCTCGAATATTACCACCGAGCATCAAGTTAAGCTTACGGGCCTAAAGGCGAATACTCGCTATTACTACCAAGTGGGGAACTCTAGTACCGTACTGAGCGGCGGTGATCAGAGTTCATTTTTAGTGACATCGCCTCTTTCCGGCAGATCAAAACCAACCCGAATCTGGGTGCTGGGTGATTCAGGAAAGGCTAACGATGATGCTCGTTCGGTCAGGGATGCTTATAAGTCGTATACTGGAACGCATGCCACGGATCTAGTACTGATGCTTGGCGACAATGCTTATACTGATGGAACTGATGCAGAATACCAGGCTGCTGTATTTGATATGTATCCGGAAATACTACGTCAGACAGCGTTGTGGCCTACATTCGGGAATCACGATGGTATTTCCGCTGATTCGTCAAATGAATCCGGTCCTTATTATAATATCTTCACGCTGCCTAGAAATGCTGAAGCCGGTGGCTTGGCCTCCAGAACAGAAGCTTATTATTCTTTCGATTACGGCAATATCCATTTCATATCTTTGGACTCCACCGAATCGAATCGCTCTGCGAACGGCCCAATGATGACATGGCTAAAAAATGATCTCGGTTCGACGAATCAGAAATGGGTTATTGCATTCTGGCATCATCCGCCCTATAGCAAAGGATCCCACGATTCAGATACCGAGTTTGAATTAATTAGTATGCGTGAGAAAGTACTGCCAATTTTGGAAAGTTATAATGTTGACTTGGTGCTTGTTGGACACAGTCATGCCTATGAACGTTCATTTCTTCTAAATGGCCACTACGGTAATTCTAATACATTGGAATCGTCTATGCTCCTTGACAGTGGTGATGGCCAGTTAGATGGTGACGGTTCTTATCAACAGAATTCACAAGGAAAAGGAACCGTATATGTGGTTGCTGGGAGTTCTGGATATGCCTCTAGCCAAGGTAATTTAAATCATCCTTCTACGTATTTTTCATTGGCCAGTCTGGGTTCCTTGGTTCTGGATGTCGATGGTGGGCGTCTTGATGCTAAATTTCTGGATGCTGGTGGGCAGATACGCGATCATTTTACCCTTTCTAAAGGAGAGGTACCCGTAGAACCTCAACCACCAAGCCCAAGCCCAAGCCCCGGCGCAAATAGTATCGACGTGCGTGTGAGTTCGAGTTCGGATGATGCGGAAGAAAAGGCTGCCGGGAATATGTATTTAGACAGTAGCGACCTTGAAATGGTTTTTGATTACGGTGACCAGCAGGTTGGTTTGCGCTTCAATGATATCAATATTCCTCAAGGAGCAATAATTAGTCGCGCCTACATCCAGTTTAGTACCGATGAAGCGAATGCCGGTAGTACGAATCTGGCTATAGAAGGTCATGCCATTGATAATGCTCCAACCTTTGCATCGGTGGCGAACGACATATCATCAAGGCCACGTACGGCAGATGCAGTGTTGTGGAGTCCTGCGGCCTGGACAACCTGGAGAGAAGTAGGCGCCGGGCAACGAACTCCAGAACTCAAAGCGATTATCCAGGGTATTGTTGATCGAACGGGTTGGATGAGTGGAAATTCGTTGGCGATTCTGGTCAGTGGTAATGGTGAGCGTACTGCGGAATCCTATGATGGCCATCAAGTTTCTGCTCCATTGTTGCATGTTGAGTTTTCAACAGAAAATGTTTCGCCGTTGACAGTAAATGCTGGCGTAGATCAAATTACTGAAATGCCCGCCACAGTTAATCTAGACGGTACCATCACCCCCTCAAGCACGGTGATTACGTGGAGCAAAGTGAGCGGTCCGGGTTCCGTAGTTTTCGGAAGTTCCAATTCTGTAGATACTTCAGCGACCTTTTCGGTTCCAGGAGTCTATGTTTTACGACTGACTGCAGTTGATGGTGGAGTAAGCCAGCATGACGATGTGACTATGACCATTAATCCTGAACAGGTTAGTCCTGACATCGGTGGGGAAGTGACAGTCTTGGATGTCCGGATCAATGCGGGTTCTGATGATGCCGAGGAAAAGGCCGCGGGCAGAATGTATTTGGACAGTAGTGATATCGAAATGGTTTTTGATTACGGTGATCAGAAGGTTGGGTTGCGTTTTAACGGAATTGATATTCCGAGAGGAGCTACGATTAAAAAAGCCCATATCCAATTTAGTACTGATGAAGCCAATGCGGGTGTAACCAACTTAGCGATCAAGGGACAAGCCGCCGATAATGCTCGAACTTTTACAGCTAATTTCCGTGATATATCGTCAAGAGCACTGACTACCAGTTCAGTAACCTGGAATCCTGTGCCTTGGAGAAGATATAGAGAAGCGGGCTCTGGGCAGCGTACGACCGATATTGCGGCCATCATCCAGGAAATTATTGATCGGGGTGGCTGGGTTCGTGGCAATTCGTTAGCAATCCTTTTAAATGGATCTGGCGAACGTACCGGTGAATCCTACGACGGACATCCGGTAGGAGCGCCGTTGCTGCATATCGAGTATCAATCAAATCCCTAAATGTAAATTTTATAAGACGTAGTAATCGATGATATACCTTTTGCGTTTAAGAAAGTCCTTTTTTGAGTGGGTGGATTTTCGCGAAGGGCTAGGTGTAGAAGTGCAGGATGAAATATTTCTTTCAAGCTTCTGCAACTATGCCCTTCACAAAAAGATGTGCGTTTAAAATCGGTATTCTTGAATGCGAGAGATAAAATAGTCGAAGATTAGGATGATCTTCGGCTCTACCCTCTATGGGTTTGAGGATGAATTGTGAAGGCATCTCCTGAAGCGAAGGATGGCAAGGCTAAGCGGATTGTATAAATGTGGGGATTGCTTGATAATGGTAAGCATAAGTTACTGATGGTAGTGAGTGTCTTTAGTCGACCAGAGTTAAATTAAGGGGTTAAGTGAAGTGAAGGAGAGCAGATGAAAGGACAGCGTGATCTTAAAATATGTATCGGAGCGTCCGCAGGCGGACATTTAAAACAACTCTCGGAAGTTCTGAAAAAGACCGATAACTGGCCTCAAAAGCCAAGCTATTGTGTTACAACTCATACAGAACTTGCCCAACACCTGGAGCATTACGGAAAAACTTTCGTTATAGGAGAATGTAACCGTATGACTCCTTTCAAAATGCTCACCGTCTTTGGAAGAGCTTTTGCAGTAGCTGCTAAAATAAGACCAGACGTTGTTATTACTACAGGCGCCTTACCCTTGGCTTGGGTCTGTCTGTTTTCCAAGCTTTTCGGGGCAAAAATAATTTGGATTGATAGCATCGCCAACGTCGAAAAGCTTTCGATGAGCGGCTCAATGGTTCGGCGTTTTTCTGATCTATGCATAACGCAGTGGTCCGAAGTGGCGGATCAGCATGATAACGTGGAATACCTGGGGAAGATTGTATGATTTTTCTCACATTAGGCACTTGCCCCATTGCATTTGATCGTCTTGTGGAGGCGGTGGATAGTTTGGTTGCAGACGGTTCGATTAAGGATGAGGTTTTTGCTCAAGTCGGTGTTTGTACCTACAAGCCAAAGCATTTTAAATATGCAGACATGATGGCTAAAAATGATTTTGATTCTACTTTCGAAAAAGCAGAGGGGGTTATAGGTCATGCTGGCGTAGGTACCATTCTAATGGCTCTTGAAAATGACAAACCATTACTTATTATGCCCAGAATGAAAAAGTACAAAGAACACGTCAATGACCATCAGGTTGCGACAGCACAATATTTCGATAAGGAGGGGTCTGCATTAGTGGCTTATACTACAGAGGACTTGGCTTTAAAAATAGCCGAGTTAGCTACTTTTGTACCTAAAAAACGGGTGATCCAGGCTGAGGCGATTTCGCGGCGAATTGGAGAATTCTTGACCGGAGTCTCCCAAGCATCTTAGAAGAGAGCCTCTGCTGTAGGAAACGATTGAGCCAGTTTTTGATCATGCTTGTTAGTTTGGTGCACTATTTGGCTAATATACCTTTCGCGTTCAAGAATGCCCGTTTTTAGCGGGTAGGTTTTTGTGAAGAGCTAGTACTCCGACTAGATTATATTGACGGATACACCAAGCCGATAAGTAGTCATCTGCGTTGTTGCA
>JAZGGE010000226.1:0-5793 GCA_036480195.1 Methylococcales bacterium | reverse complement strand
TCTACTTCTTCGCCATCCTGTATCGCGGTGAGCATTTCCCTGAGAAAGTCCACAGATTTCAGTAACACATCGACTGTTGGCTGAGTTACCTGACGGCGACCATCGCGCATTTCATCCAATAGTGTTTCCATTACATGGGTAAAATTGGAAACCTCCATAAATCCGAAGGTTCCCGCTCCGCCCTTTATAGAATGAGCCGCGCGGAAGATGGTATTAATCTCTTCCGAATCAACATCGCCGGTATCCAGATCCAAAAGACCGGTTTCCATGGCGTCCAGTCCTTCGAAACTTTCTTCAAAAAATACCTGGTGGAATTGTGCTAAATCGATCGACATGGATTTACCTGTTTAGTCCTTTTTTTAAAATAGCGAAAACCTGTTAACCCAATACTTTCTTGACTGTTTTCAGTAGTTGATCAGGATTAAACGGTTTTACAATCCATCCCGTAGCTCCTGCAGCTTTTCCCTGTTGCTTTTTGTCACCACCCGCTTCCGTAGTCAGCATCAGCATGGGGGTAAATTTATAAGCAGGGAGGGCTCGTAGATCCTTTATAAGGGTAATGCCATCTTTATTAGGCATATTCACATCAGTGACCACCAAATCCACTGTCTTTGTCTTTGCTTTATTCAATGCATCAACACCGTCTACCGCTTCAATGACATCGTAACCGGCGCCTTTCAGGGTAAAAGAGACCATCTGTCTCATTGATGCGGAATCATCGACTGCTAAGATACTTGCCATCTGTCTAATCTCCAAAATACGCGTTTCGTTTGTTTGAACCTGTTCATACAACTTCAATTCAAGTGTAGTAAATATTTCTAAGACTGCTGGTAATTTTGCAGATTGAGTGAGAAGTGAGGTATATTTGTATTGCTTCACGGTTAGAAACTGCACGAAATAACTCAGATTAATTGTAGGAGGGGCTTTAGCCGCGACGCGACCGAGTTCGCGGTTAAAGCCCCTCCTACACTGACATCAATACCTATTCCGAGAGATCGGGCATTCAGAAGTTATCGAGATTATTTCGTGTACTTTCCTTAGTAAATACTGGAAGGATAAGTCAGTAATGGACGCTAATATTTTCTGTTGCTGTATTTTGAATATCTAAAGGATGGTTAAGAAAAAATGAATCTACACGAGTATCAAGCTAAAAAGCTGTTTGCCGATTACGGCATTCCCGTTCCCGAGAGCAAGACAGCTAAAACCGCAGATGAAGCAGTTCAAGCAGCACAGGATCTGGGAGGAGAGGGCTGGGTTGTTAAAGCCCAGGTTCATGCCGGTGGCCGGGGAAAGGCCGGTGGTGTGAAATTGGTCAAAGACCATGATTCGCTGATGAAGGATTCTCGAGCAATGATAGGCTCCAGGTTGGTAACAGAACAAACCGACAAACTGGGTTTACCGATCGAGACTGTTTTGATTGAAGAATTGACCGATATTGATCGGGAATTCTATTTAAGCCTCGTGGTAGACCGCTCTCAGGAACGCATCACTGTGATGGCGTCCGCGGCGGGTGGTATGGATATCGAGCAGGTCGCCGCTGAAACCCCGGAGAAAATTCTGAATTTAGCTGTAGACCCCGCCGCGGGTCTGCAACCCTATCAATGCCGGAAAATAGCTTTTTTGTTTGGGTTGCAAGGGAAACAAATTTCACAACTCTCCGGCATCCTGCAACATTTGCTGCAACTTTTCATAGAGAAAGATGCCAGCCAAATCGAGATCAATCCGCTTGTCACCACAGGGAACGGTGAATTAAAGGCATTGGATGGAAAAATCAATTTTGACGACAATGCCCTTTTCGCCCATCCGGATATTGTCGAGCTTAGGGATCAATCCCAGGAAGATGAAATAGAAGCGGCGGCACATCAACATGGATTGAGTTATGTCAACCTTGATGGCAGTATTGGCTGCATGGTGAATGGCGCCGGTTTAGCAATGGCGACGATGGATCTGGTTCGGCTTTGTGGCGGACAACCGGCCAATTTTCTCGATGTAGGCGGTGATGCAACAGCGGATCGAGTTACTGAAGCATTCCGTCTCATTTTGTCCGAATCGCGGGTCAAAGCGGTGTTGGTAAATATTTTTGGTGGTATCGTACGCTGCGACATGATCGCCGAGGGAATTATAGAGGCGTTCACCCGAGCCGGTGTCGACCGACCGGTTATTGTCCGCCTGGAAGGAACCAATGCAGAACAGGGCCGGGAAATGCTACGGGAATCCAATCTGAAGATTATCGCAGTGGAAAATCTGGAGAAAGCAGCCAAACAAGCGGTTGAAGCCGCTGGCGAAACAGTGCGAGGTACTATTTAATGAGCATCTTTGTTAACAAAGATACCCGGGTTATTTGCCAGGGATTTACCGGAAAGCAAGGCAGTTTCCATTCGGAACAATGCATTGCCTATGGAACTAAAATGGTAGGAGGCGTTACCCCAGGTCGCAGTGGTGAAACTCACCTGGAATTACCCGTTTTTGATACCGTTGAACAGGCCGTTAAGGAAACCGGTGCGGAAGCCTCGATGATTTTTGTTCCGCCGCCCTATGCTGCGGATGCGATATTGGAAGCGGCAGATGCAGGCATCAAGGTTATTGTTTGTATTACCGAAGGCATTCCTGTACTGCATATGCTGAGAGCAAAATCAGCTTTGGCCCATTATGACTCTGTTTTAGTTGGTCCCAACTGTCCGGGCATCATTACGCCAGGTGAATGCAAAATAGGCATTATGCCGGGTTTTATTCACCAACCGGGGAGTATTGGTATCGTTTCCCGCTCCGGCACGTTAACCTATGAAGCTGTTTTCCAAACCAGTAGGGAGGGACTCGGACAGAGCACTTGCGTCGGTATTGGCGGTGATCCAATCCATGGCCTGGAATTTATCGATGTCCTCGAACAATTTCAAGCCGATGACCAAACCAAAGGTATTGTCTTTGTAGGTGAAATCGGTGGCACAGCGGAGGAAGAAGCGGCTGACTATATTAAAGCTCACGTCACCAAGCCGGTGGTGGGCTATATTGCCGGTATGGCCGCACCAGCAGGAAAACGAATGGGACATGCCGGTGCAATTATCAGCGGTGGAAAAGGAACTGCGCAGGGGAAGTTTAAAGCGCTGCAAGCCGCCGGGGTTGAGATGGTCGAATCGCCGACACAAATGGGTAAGCGAATGAAGGAATGCTTGGCCTAGATTATAAGGGTTCCCACGGAGACCGTGGGAACCAAAGATATGCCGGTAGGGTGGACATTGCCCACTCTACAGACTCAGGCCGCGAGGCTATATAGCTCTCCTTCCACGACTTGATCAACTAGATCCTGGATAGTTTTTATCGACGAGAAATCGGCTTGAAAACCATCAAAATATTCCTGAATAGCAGTATCCAGTTCAACTTGTCGATCCGCCGTTAACCCTAAGTCAGCTGTCAAATGACTCTCCAGTTCCAGATCACCGATATCGGTATCCAGTACATCCGATACAACGGCACAAATCGACAAACCAATAAGATTTGCTACAGTATCAATTTCATCGATTCCTATTTTGCTGCACATACCTAACCTCTCTATTAATGTCTAATGACTGACGTTTATAGATGATAGATGATATGTCCCAGCTAATTTGTTAAGTAGTTAACAGTTGGGCCAACATTAGGTAATAAATAATGAACGTTATACGATTTTGGCGACCCAGTTCTCATTTATTCTTTATTTAAGCGATTGTTCGACTTGAAGGTATCATTTTGAAACTCAGTATTGCCCTTGCCCAACTCAATCTTGTCGTCGGGGATATCGACGGAAATGCCCAACGGATTATCGAAACAGCACGCTATGCCCGCGATGATTTGAATGCCCATGCGGTAGTTTTTCCTGAACTCGCGTTAACGGGTTATCCTCCAGAAGATTTATTACTCCGAAACGATTTTCTTGAAAACGCTGAAAAAGCTTTGGATCATATTGGTGAGTCGATCAGAGGAATTGATATGGTTGTCGGCTTTCCTGAACGGGCAGAGGGTCTCCTTCACAACAGTGCAGCCGTGCTCCGTGATGGAAAAATAAAAGTCTGCTATCGAAAGCAAGTGCTCCCCAATTATGGTGTATTCGACGAGAAGCGTTACTTTTCACCGGGAAAGGAAACTGGAATATTTCAAATCGAGGGCGTTCCGGTTGCATTGAGTCTATGTGAAGACGTATGGACAGCCGGTGTCGTTGAGCAGTCAGCGAAACGTGGAGCCAAGCTCTTACTCAACCTGAATGCGTCACCTTTTCACGGCCATAAGATTCAGGAACGCCAGGACACATTGGAAAAACGAGTGTGCGCAAGTGATATACCTGCGATTTATGTCAATCTGGTCGGTGGTCAGGATGAGCTAGTATTCGATGGCGCTTCTTTCGTCATGTCATCCGGGGGAGAAGTGGTTTTCCGGGCTCCAGAGTTTGAGGAAAGCATTGATGTGATCGAATTTAACGTCAATAAGGACATTGTTCCTGTCCCAGGCCAAATCGCACCGGCTTACGACGAGATAACCAGCGATTATAAAGCCCTCGTTATGGGGGTTCGCGATTATGTCAAAAAGAACGGTTTTCATGGCGCGGTGCTGGGGCTTTCTGGTGGCATTGACTCTGCGATAACCCTGGCGATCGCAGTTGATGCATTAGGTGAAAATCAAGTTGAGGTGGTGCTAATGCCTTCCCGCTATACCGCAGATATGAGCAACGAGGATGCTATCGAAGAAGCAAAGGCATTGGGAGTCGAATACCATATTGTCCCCATAGAACCCGCGTTTCAAGCGTTTCAAAAAATGCTCAAGGAGACTTTTTCTGGGATGGCCGCCGATGTAACCGAAGAAAATATTCAAGCCCGTTGCCGGGGTATTATACTGATGGCAATATCCAATAAGAAAGGCAAGCTGCTGCTCACTACCGGCAATAAAAGTGAAATGAGCGTTGGTTATGCCACACTTTATGGCGATATGGCTGGGGGATTCGCGCCAATCAAAGATACACCTAAACTACTGGTCTATAAACTAGCTGAGTACCGCAATTCCATCTCTCCCGTTATACCCCAAAGGGTCATCGATCGCCCTCCTTCAGCCGAGCTCGCACCGGATCAAGTGGATCAGGATTCACTGCCCTCTTATGAAATTCTTGACGGTATATTGGCAATGTATGTGGAGCAGGACAAATCACCGGAAGAAATTATTGCTGCTGGTTTTCCGGAATCCGATGTCTTAAGAACGATAAGGCTCGTAGACCGGAATGAGTACAAAAGACGGCAGGCGCCGCCTGGAGTAAGAATTACCAGCCGATCGTTTGGCCGGGATCGGCGTTATCCGATTACGTCGGGGTATAAGCAAACCGAAAGATAGAGTCAGAACTCCTAATCGCTTGGATTTTGTTGCGATTCATGAACATTCTGTAGGTTCAGAATCCCTGATCTCACGGAATTTGTTTTGATACCTTCGTAGGAGGGGCTTTAGCCGCGATCCAGCCCGAGATCGCGGCTAAAGCCCCTCCTACGAAGAAAGGTCGTTATTTTAGGCTCAGAACAAAATTCTATGAATTTCTATAACCTTTTGATTCGCCATAATGACGTCAGGTAGTCTGAAGGTGTATTCCAGCGGCGAATGACACAGCTTATCCACCTACCCCACCCCACAAAGACTTGCATTCGTGCGCATATTCTTGCACACATTTATTTTTCATTTTGACCCATATGGGTCACTACTTTTTCAAATAATTGGCGTATCGTTGGTTCGGGTGTTAGCAATTTGGAGGAAAAGAGAACTGTTAACAATACGTTAACAAACTAT
>JAZGGE010000225.1:0-3679 GCA_036480195.1 Methylococcales bacterium | reverse complement strand
CACTCTGCTGGTGGCAGCCTCAACGACGGCATCGAATCGTGCTTTACCACTTTCAATTTCAAAATCCATCTGATCGACCAGAACAATCGCATTTTTTATGAGCAACCCTGACAGCGAAAGAATGCCGAGTATGCCCATAAATTCTAGCGGAATACCCGTCACCACCAGACCAAACACCACACCAATAAACAGGCCGGGGACAACTAGCCAGATCACCAGCGGTTGTTTGATTGAACCAAACAAAATAACCACGACTAACACCATCGCCAACAACCCCATCGGAATAGTCGACATCAGATCTTCGTTGGATTCAGCAGAGTCTTTCTCCTCACCACCCCATAGCAAGGTATAACCATTTGGTAATTCGATAGCTGTAATATCTGCACGCATGCGATTCAACAAGGTCGCCGCCAATTCGTCGGGATAAGGATCACATTGCGCCTTGATAATCAACGTTCGGTTTTCACTGCGCACCTGTCCATCACGCCAAATGGTTCTAAAACCATTCGTCACCTGAGCAATGGGTAGCATTTTTCCAGTCGCTGAACTTAACACCTGAATGCTTTTAATGTCGGCAATTGAGGCATTAGCCGTTTCCGGACTACGAGCGATGATAGGGATTAGATCTTCACCTTCTCTGTATACGCCTACACGTTTGCCCGAGAAATGATTGGTTAAGGCATCCGCCATATCTTTTCTGGAAACACCTGCACGGCGACCTTTGGTTTCGGAGTAAATCGGTTCAATCACACTCACCGGATCACGCCAATCACTTTTCACTGACAAGGTTTTCTCGGCTCGCATAATATCAGTAGCCTGATTCGCAAGACGACGTAGCACTTTCGGATCGGAGCCTCTAAACTCGGCTTCAATCGCTGAGCCACCACCTGGCCCTAAAATAAAACGCCACGCCTTGGCATCTGCATCAGGGTAGTTGGTTTTAATAAATGCCTGAATTTCTGGCATCATGGCATCTGTTTTACGGTAGTCATCGACCTTCACTAAAAACTGACCATAAGAACCGTTGGCCGACTCAGGTGAATACGTAAGCATATAACGAATAGCCCCTTTTCCAATCAAGGTTTGCACGGCATTGACGTTATCCAATTCTCTAATAAATGCTTCTATCTCCTTCATGTCCTTTTCAGTGCGCTCTATGCGAGTGCCTTCTGGTAACCAGTAATCTACGACGAGTTGTGGTGTGGTGGACTTGGGGAAAAACCCTTGCGTCATAAATTGTGCGCCCCAGACAGAGAGAACCAATAACCCAACAGCGGCAGGGATTATTAACCAGCGACTATGTAGCGCACCACGCATCATTTTTTTATAAACGCGAAAAAAAGTACCTTCTTTTTTCTCTTCGGTATTATCTTCGGCTTCAGGAAATAGTACATAACAGCCTAGCGGTGTAATAGTTATAGCAAATACCCAACTGAACATTAAGGAAATCATAATCACCCAAAACAGATGACCGGTATATTCGGCTGTTTGACCAGGCGCAAAACCAATTGGCGCAAAAGCAATAATACCGACAAGCGTTCCACCTAATAGCGGCCATTTTGTCTGGGTCACTATTGTTTTGGCAATCTCTAGCTTCTTAATACCGCGTTGCACACCCACTAGAATGCCCTCGGTCACCACAATAGCATTATCCACCATCATTCCCAGCGCGATAATCAAAGCACCCAGAGAAATTCGGTGCATGGGAATACCCATTAGTTTCATGGTGAGTAGCGTGGCGGCAATGGTCAACAACAGAATAAAGCCGATCACCATTGCTGAACGCAAACCCATAAAAATAAACAAGGTAACAATAACAATACCCAACGCTGCAACAACGTTGACGACAAAATTATCAACCGATGCTTTAACAACTTCTCCCTGATTATAATAAGTTGAAACATCCATTCCCAAAGGTCTGCGACTTTCTGCATCACGAATTTTTTGATCGACCGCTTTACCAATCTCCACCACATTACCGCCAGAGGTACTGGACACGCCTAGCGCAATGGCTAATTTACCGTCGTAACGAATGATTTGTTGCGTCGGTGTTTTATAGCCACGATAAACATTGGCGATGTCACTCAGGTAGGTTATTTTTCCATCAGGAGAGGTTGATACCAGCAGGTTTTTAATAGATTCAATAGTATCGATGGCACCTGATGGGTCAATGGTCAGTCGTTGGTCCCCAATGTTGACACTTCCTGCTGATACCACTGCATTTTGCTGGCTGAGAATATTGTAAAGCTTCGATACCGACCCGCCTAGTGCAGCGGATTGTTCGCGCGTCATTTCAACAAAAATCTGTTCTTGTTGCTCACCGGCCAGTGCAACTTTACCGACATTTTTAACTTGTAGAATTTCTTTTTGCAGTGCTTTGGCATAGGTGCGTAGTTCTGCCGGACTGTAGCCATCACCCGTGATAAAATAAGACCAGCCATAAAGGTCCCCAAAATCATCATTCACTAACGGTGTTCCAGCGTCTTGTGGTAACGAGGATTCTGCATCTTTTATTTTATTGCGTAGTTTGGCCCAAACAGTCTGTAAGGCCGCTTTGTCCTGCGAGAATTTATATTTAATATCAACCGTAATCTCAGACAGACCCGCTGTAGACTTGGACTTTATTTTTTTGACTTCTTGTAATTGCTGCAAGGCCGTTTCCAGCGGTTCTGAAACTTCGGCAGCCACTTCCTCGGGACTCGCTCCTGGATAAGAGGTAAAGATTAGAGCTGTTCTAATGGTAAACTCAGGATCTTCAAACCGAGCCATTGTCTGGTAAGCATTCCAGCCACCAAACAGGCAAATCAGAATGACAATAACACTAAGGATTCTATTTTTAATGGAAAATTCTGCAATGCTCATGCTGGTTTCCTGTTTAGTCTTATAAATAGTGTGTGCTGATTTATTTCGACCATTTAGACACCTTCATCCCTTCAGAAAGTGCAGAAACACCTGCAGCAACAATGGTCTCACCCGATTTCAAACCACTGATAATTCCAGCACTTGCCCCCACATCAGCTTCGACTATAACGTTTCTTTTTGAAACCATCATTGTATTTTGATTGACTACCCAGACATATTTTTGATCACCATCAATCGCAATCGCTGTCAGTGGAACTGATAACTTACTGGCGTTTGCGGTTGATTGGCTCGGGTCTCTAAACCACACGACAGCATTCATCCCAGGCAATATAATCAAGCCTTCTGGCGTATCAAAAGAAAATGTGACTGCATAAGTTTGTGTCGCCTCATCAGCTTCTAAAGAGGCTTCTTTGAACATGACAGGAATTCGGCGATCAGGTGCAGCATCCAACACAATATAGGAATCCGTTGCCGGTTTTTTTTGTCCCCCTGCCTTGGCAAGAATGCTGGAAGGCAGGTTAATTTTAGCTTCCAGTCCCGCTTTACCGAGAACGGTAATGGCTGGTTCTCCCGGCTGAATGATTTGCCGCTTTTTAATCGATACTTTAGAAATTGCTCCAGAAAACGGAGCAACAAGTACTGAATCTTGTAGTGCTTTTTTTGCAGTTTCAAGCTGAGATTTGTTGACATCTCGCTTGGATTTTCGTTCTTCAAGCTTGCTGCTGGAAATAGCATCTTGTTTAATCAAGCGTAATGCACGCTGATACTCAATATTGGCATTTTTAAATTGTGCGCGTGCTGATGTTAGTTTCGCCAG
>JAZGGE010000224.1:0-8140 GCA_036480195.1 Methylococcales bacterium | reverse complement strand
GGGCTTTGACTCATCCCTGCCTATCTTAGGAACGGAAAATAAATAACTTATACCTGGATCCGTGAATCCATGGCGGATACAGAGTGCAAGATATTGGTTTCACAGCGGAATCAAAAAATCTTAGTTTCACCCATCGGTTAAGCGGGCATTTTTTGAACCGCTGTGGAAACAAGAGCTTGTGCTATGTGCCGCCATGGACTCACGGATCCAGGTTATACATTAATTTAATTGCACTGCTCCATGCCCGCGCTTCTGGATTGTCCGTTCTCGAACCGTCTAATACCACCACGAATAGAAGTGTACCGTTATTACGGTAACATAAACCATCTGCAACAGCGCAAGAATCCTTTTCTTGCGTTCCAACACGCAATAAATGCCAAACAAAAAACCGGATATAGAAAGTGTCATCACCCCACTGATGACCCAGACCTGCCGAGATGCAAAAAATGTGAAAATCTCTGCGCTAACGAATAAACATCCTAAAGATAAAAGAATCAAATATCGCGGCATGCAAACCGCGCACGGCTGTTGTACTGTTTCAAAGTCCTTATCGCGAAGGACAAGAATCATAGATGCCAAAAAAATAACTAGATATATAATGGAAATCATAACGATCTATCTCCTAGGTAGCTGTTCTAAAATAGGTAATCCAGATAAAACCTTAATCCAATCTATCCAATAATTTGTATCATATTCTGTAATATACCTCTCGCGCTCAAGAATACCCATTTTTAACGCGCATATTTTCGCGAAGAGCGTCGTTGTAGAACTTTGAAAGAGATGACTCTTCCTGCGCTTCTACATCTAGGAGACTGTCCGAGAATAGAGAACCTACTGTGGGAAAACCCATTTTGGCCAGATTTTCCGATCATTATCGTTAAATAGCTCACTATTCGCCTCAAATGATCGAAAAATATGACTCAAAATGGGTTTCCCTCGCTACGGTTTGTATTCTCGGACAGCCTCCTAGATGCGGGTGATTTCGCCAAGGAAAACATGTCAAAACCGGTGGTTGCGTATATTGCTGGATTAACAGCTCCCAAAGGTCTGTCGTATGGGGCATGCAGGTGCAATCATTTCATCCCAGAGTGAAAGTGCTCCTGAGAAGGTTGAGTATTTGACTGCTTGTGGTGTTACTATCGTTCCTACGCCTTCCGATTTTGGTGTTACCGTCGCAGAATTACTGGCAAAAATTGGCTAGCTGCACTTTAACCTGGATCCGTGAGTCCATAACGGTGTAGAGCACAAGTTCTTGTTTCCACAGTGGTTCAAAAATGCCCACTTAATCAGCGGGTGAAGCTAAGATTTATAGATTCTACTGTGAATTTGATATCTTGCATTCTGCATCCGCCCTAGGAGGCTGTCCGATAATAGAAACCGTAGCGAGGGAAACCCATTTTGAGTCAGATTTTTCGATCATTTGAGGCGAATAGTGGGCTATTTAACGATAATGATCGGGAAATCTGGCCAAAATGGGCTTTTCCGCAGTAGGTTCTCTATTCTCGGACAGCCTCCTAGGCTCACGGTTCCAGGTTTAATATTTACCCTGACGAACATTTAAAGCGATAATTTGGATTGGTTCGGATGCAAATACTTCTAATTTCTGTGGGCACACGAATGCCCTCATGGGTGCAACAAGGATTTGATGAATATACCAAACGATTACCCCGTGAATATGCTTTGAAATTGCTGGAAGTTCAATTGAAAAAACGCACCAAAAATTCTGACATTCAACGTCTAGTTGCTGCGGAAGGAAAGCAAATCCTTGCACTTATTCCTCCTGCCACTTTTGTAATAGCGATGGAACTATCCGGCAAACAATGGAGTACCGAACAGCTAGCGTCCTCGCTCGATGGGTGGCAAATGCAATATCGTCATGTTGCACTGTTAGTTGGTGGGCCAGATGGATTGTCAAAAGAATGTTTGGATCGCGCAAACCAACGGTGGTGTCTATCTGAGCTGACATTTCCCCACCCGTTGGTACGGATTATTATTGCTGAACAGCTATATCGCTCCTGGAGCCTGCTCAATAATCATCCCTACCATCGATGACCCTTAACAATAAGCCCCAGATAATTCTTGCATCTCAGTCTCCTCGTCGACGAGAATTGCTGAACCAGATCGGAATTACATTCATCATACGGTCGGTGGAAGTTGATGAACACCCTTTGCAGGGAGAGGCAGCAAAAGATTACGTCGCTCGGGTTGCTGCAGAGAAATCTCTTGCCGCTTTCAACCGCTACGACACAGAGCTTGATCTTCCAGTATTAGCTGCTGATACATCGGTTGTATTGGATGGGGAAATTTTTGGGAAACCAGCGGATAAAGACGATGCCTTTCGTATGTTAATGAAACTTTCAGGCCAATGTCATGAAGTGATCAGTGCAGTGTCACTGCGAGGGAAGCGACATTGGGAAACGCTATCCGTTTCATCCGTTAGATTCCGTCGTTTGCACCAACAGGAAGTGTCCGCATACTGGCGAACTGGCGAGCAGCAAGATAAAGCTGGGGCTTATGCCATACAAGGTAAGGGGGCACTGTTTGTATCGCGAATTGAGGGGAGTTATTCCGGTATCGTGGGGTTGCCCCTAAATGAAACGGCAGATCTTCTGAAGGATGCCGGCATTCAGCTTTGGGAAGGGATTTCGGAATCATGAGTGATGAAATCCTAATTAACGTGACCCCTCCAGAAACGCGGATTGCTGTCGTTGAAAATGGAGTTGTTCAAGAGATCTATATTGAGCGAGCCCGCAAGCGTGGACTGGTTGGAAATATTTATAAAGGCCGAGTTTGTCGGGTGTTACCGGGAATGCAGGCGGCATTCGTCGAAATTGGGTTAGAGCGTGCGGCATTTCTCCATGTTTCCAATCTGTGCGATTGCGAACTCAAGAGAGTTGATAGCGAAAATATAGAACGCTATTTACATGAAGGACAAGATATTGTCGTACAAGTAGCAAAAGACCCTATCGGGAGTAAGGGCGCAAGACTGACAACAGAGCTATCCATTCCTTCCCGGTATCAGGTGTACATGCCATTTGGAGAATGTATAGGGATATCGCAGCGTGTCGAGTGCGAAATAGAGCGGGAACGGTTGAAACAAATAATGGGAGGTCATCAGAAAGAACTGAGTGCATCAGGCGGTTTTATTGCAAGAACCGCAGCGGAAGGAGTTGAAGCCAGCGTAATTTGTGCCGATATGGATTTTCTTTTAAAACTTTGGGAGTCCATAAGAGAGCGGATCAAATCAACCAGTACAAGCTCATTGATTCATAATGATCTGCCACTCAGTATCCGGGCGCTGCGGGATTTATATCGGCAACAGGTTGAAAAAATCAGAGTAGACTCCGCCGAAACTTATCGTTGTTTAATTGATTTTTCAAATAAATTTATTCCCTCGGTAGCAGAGCTGATAGAACACTATAGTGGTGATAGACCCATTTTCGATATATACAGTGTCGAGGATGAAATTCAAAAAGCTCTGGCGCGAAAGGTGCAGTTAAAATCCGGTGGTCATTTGGTGTTTGATCAAACTGAGGCGATGACTACGGTCGACGTGAATACCGGTGCCTTTGTTGGACGCAGTAGTTTAGAAGAAACTATCTTCAAAACCAATATGGAAGCTGCCCAGGCGATTGCCAGACAACTTAGATTAAGGAACCTGGGGGGTATAATCATTCTCGATTTCATTGATATGCAAAATGAAATCCATAAAACACAAGTACTGCAAGCATTAGAAAGAAGTCTGGAAAAAGACCATGCGAAAGCCTCCATTAGCGAGGTATCTTCACTGGGCCTCATCGAAATGACACGCAAAAGAACACGGGAAAGTTTGGAGCATGTTTTATGTGAAAACTGTCCTGACTGCGGGGGTCGTGGCACGATCAAAACAGCTGAAACGACTTGCCTGGAGATTTTTCGTGAAATTGTCCGGGAAGTTAAACAATATGAAGTACAGCAGCTGCTGGTATTGGCGTCCAATGAAGTTGTGGAAATGTTGCTTGACGATGAGGCGGAAAATTTGTCTGAATTGGAATCATTTTTGGGGGTTCGGGTCAGGTTCCGTTCCGAAGTCGAGTATACACAGGAACAATATGATGTTGTATTGCTCTAAAGGTAGGCTAATAGAGAAATAATAAAAATGATAAAAAGTGCTGCTATACAAATGGTTTCGGGCACCGATTTAGAAGAAAATTTACGGAACGCCGAACAATTGGTTGCGGAAGCCGCGCAAAGAGGTGCGCAACTCGTTGTGTTGCCCGAAAATTTTGCATTAATGGGGAAAACGGAATTTTCCAAACTGGATTACGCCGAAGATGAAGGCCATCGGCCGCTCCAAGACAAGCTGTCAGGGATGGCTAAAAAAAATGCCGTTTGGCTTGTCGCTGGCACGCTCCCTATGAAAGCTTCTGTGGAAGGAAAAATCAGAGCCTCTTGTTGGGTTTATAACGATAAGGGTGAAAGTATCGTTCATTACGACAAAATCCATCTTTTTGATGTTAATGTGCCGGGAACGGACGAATCATACCAAGAATCCGATACCATAGAAGCGGGCCAGGATTCAGTATTGCTAGATACGCCTTTTGGAAAGTTAGGCATTGCAATCTGCTACGATTTACGTTTTCCGGAGCTATTCCGGCAATTACTTGATAAGGGTATGGAAATACTGGCTGTTCCTTCAGCCTTTACTGCTGAAACAGGAGCCGCTCATTGGGAATTGTTGGTTAGAGCGCGAGCTGTAGAAAATCAATGTTATGTGATCGCTCCCAACCAGGGCGGTAAGCATCAAAATGGCCGTGAAACGTATGGCGACAGCATGATCGTTGATCCCTGGGGAAACATTCTATCCCGACTCGCGAAAGGATCTGGGGTTGTCTGTGCTGACATTGATCTGAAACGAATGAACAAGATTCGAGGATTTTTCCCTGCAGTTGATCATCGCAAAATGGCATGTAGTATAAAGTTATGAAAGCAGATACATTAGAAATAGCACGACAAACAATCCTTGCTCCGGCAGGCCTGGGCGATGGTGATATCGATCAGGTGATGGGGCAATTACTGAGTGCCTCAGTCGATACCGCTGACATTTATTTGCAAAGTAGTCGGTATGAATCCAGGATGCTGGAAGACGGTATCGTTAAGGAAGGTAGCCATAACATCGAACAAGGCGCAGGGGTTCGAATCAATTGCGGAGAAAAAACCGGATTCGCCTATAGCGATGAGATTTTGTTACCGAGCCTTATCGATGCAGCAAAGAATGTGCGAGCTATCTCCAGGGGAGGGCGGCAGGGACAAATCCGGATAGCCAATAAACAATCGTCAATTCAGTTGTATCGTCCCGTTGACCCACTGCAATCCTTGTCTGATCAGGGAAAAATCGACTTGTTGCGAAAAATTGATGAGGAGACGCGTAAGCTTGATTCTCGGATCGAGCAGGTTATCGTTAGCTTGTCAGGTGTTCATGATGTCATTTTGGGAATAAGCCAGGATGGAACCATGTATGGTGATGTACGGCCCTTGGTGCGGTTAAATGTGAGTGTTATTGTTGAGCAGAATGGCCGTCGGGAACGGGGCTCATCCGGCGGTGGCGGTCGATCCGATTACCAATATTTCCTGGAGCAGGATCGTGCATTGGATTATGGTAAAGAAGCCGTCCAGCAAGCATTGGTTAACCTGGAGGCGACTGATGCTCCAGCGGGAGTAATGACTGTAGTTCTTGGGCCAGGATGGCCAGGAATACTGCTGCACGAAGCCATCGGCCATGGTTTGGAGGGGGATTTCAATCGTAAAGGAACGTCTGCGTTCTCTGGAAAAGTCGGGGAACGGGTTGCATCGGAATTATGCACTGTGGTGGATGATGGAACCTTGCCGGACAGAAGAGGTTCCTTGTCTATCGATGATGAAGGCGTTCCGACTCAAAATACAGTTCTGATCGAGAACGGCATTTTAAAGGGCTATATGCAAGACAAAATTAATGCGCGCCTCATGGGGGTGCAACCAACCGGAAATGGAAGACGTGAGTCCTATGCTCACCTACCGATGCCTAGAATGACAAATACTTATATGTTGGCAGGCTCTCATCCTCAGGAAGAAATTATCGGTTCAGTTGAAAACGGGCTTTTTGCGAAAAATTTCGGTGGTGGCCAGGTTGATATTACTTCAGGGAAGTTTGTATTCTCAGCGAGTGAAGCCTATCTTATAGAAAAAGGAAAAATTGGCCGACCGGTAAAAGGTGTGACTTTAATCGGGAATGGACCGGATGTTTTGACTCGGGTTTCGATGGTTGGCAATGATCTGGAACTTGATTCCGGTGTTGGAACTTGTGGAAAAGAAGGGCAAAGTGTCCCTGTCGGTGTTGGCCAGCCAACATTGAAAATAGACGAAATGACGGTCGGAGGAACATCCGTCTAAGGGATATACCTCTCACGTCCAAGAATACCCATTTTCAGCACGCATCTTTTCGTGAAGAGCATCGTTGTAGAACCTTGAAAGAGATGACTCTTCCTGCGATTCTACGCCTAGCTCTTCACGAAAATCTACCCACTCAAAACGGGCATTCTTGAACACGAAAGGTATAGATACAGAACAACCTACAGATTTTTATCGAAATCGAGAAAATTAATTTGAATATGGCGAACTCTAACTGGGAAGATCAAGAATTGCCTCGGCTGCAAACGCTTGCCACAGACTTGTTGAATAATGCAAAGACTAAAGGGGCGACCGCCTCAGAAATAGCGGTCAATATTGACCGCGGACTTTCCGTAACTGCCAGACTTGGCGAAGTCGAAACGATTGAACATCACCGAAGTCAAGGGTTAGGCGTCACCGTCTATTTTGGTGACCGTAAAGGCAGTGCCAGTACCACTGATTTAACCGTACAGGCCTGCCAAGAAACGGTTGACGCAGCCTGCAACATTGCAAAATATGCGGAACAAGACTCTTTTTCCGGCCTACCTGATTCTACGCGGTTAGCAACAGAGTTTTACGACCTGGATCTATTCCATCCTTGGGTGCTTGAACCCGATCAGGCTATAGACCTTGCGGTTCAGTGCGAATCGGCTGCACGGGACTTCCACAAGGACATTACCAACTCCGAAGGCGCTACGGTCGATACGTACCGGGGTTTACAATTGATGGCTAACTCACTGGGGTTCTGCTATGGCTATCCCACAACCCGACATAGCGTTAGTTGCTCAGTAATTGGACAACGCAGTGATAGTATGCAGCGGGATTATTGGTATAGCGTCGCCCGAGCCAACGACGATCTGGAATCTCCTATAGCAATTGGTAAGAAAGCTGCCGACCGAACAATTAGACGATTGGAGGCAAAAAGCCTAAAGAGCCGAAAATGTCCGGTTATTTTCGCCTCAGAAGCAGCTTCCAGCTTATTGGGGCACTTTGTTGGAGCAATTAGTGGCGGCAACCTTTATCGTAAATCATCTTTTCTGCTAGATAAACTTGGGGAAAGTGTTTTTCCTGAATTTGTACATATTCACCAACAACCTCACTTGAAAAAGGCGTTAGGCAGTACTCTGGTGGATTCTGAAGGTGTTGGTACTCAGCCACGTGACCTGATCAATGCAGGTATTTTAAGTTCTTATGTTTTGAGTAGTTACTCTGCCCGCAAACTGGATATGGAAACGACAGGTAATGCTGGAGGTGTCTTCAATCTAATCATAGATCCATCAAGTCTCGATTTTGATGATCTACTCAAGGAAATGGGTAACGGTCTTGTTGTCACTGAGATAATGGGACAAGGCGTAAATCTTGTGACTGGAGACTACTCTCGAGGTGTAGCAGGTTTCTGGGTTGAAAATGGAGAGATACAATATCCCGTTGAAGAAATTACCGTCGCCGGTAATTTGAAAGATATGTTCAGAACCCTTGTTGCAGTTGGGAACGATGTTGATACGAGAAGAAACATTCGAACGGGTTCAGTTTTAATTGAAGAAATGAGTGTTGCAGGGGAGTGATGAGGTTTAGGCAACTCGCAATAAATAACCCGCCGATATTGCGCTGGATTTTTGTTTGTCTTCAAGGCACAACGCAGAGCGCATAGCGAGCTATGTAACCGAAGTTGCAACGCCGAAGACAGACAAAAAGACAAGCAAGATGGGGGGTTATTTGTTGCGAGTTGCCTTAG
>JAZGGE010000223.1:0-5189 GCA_036480195.1 Methylococcales bacterium | reverse complement strand
GCCATTGTAATGCATGACTATAATTCCTGTACGTGATATTGTACATATAAAACCGATGAGGTTTCTATGGATGCTATAAGTTACACAGCTGCCCGTGCAAATTTGGCTAAAACTATGGAAAAGGTCTGTAATGACCATGATCCTGTAATTATTACTCGGAAACGGGAATCTTCTGTAGTAATGATGTCCTTAGAAGACTATCAAGCCATGGAAGAAACAACATACCTACTTCGTTCACCTGCTAATGCCCGCTATTTACTTGAATCTATAGTTGAGCTTGAAGCTGGAAAGGGTGTTGAACGAGAATTGATTGAGTGATGTTCATATTTTCCTCCAAAGCATGGGACAACTACGCGCACTGGCAAAAAACTGATAAAGCTATTTTAAAAAAGACTAATACGTTGATTAAGGAGATTGAGCGCAGCCCCTTTGACGGTATTGGTAAGCCAGAACCCCTAAAGCATGGCCTATCTGGGTATTGGTCAAGACGTATTAGTGATGAGCATAGAATTGTATATAAAGTGATCAATAATGATCTATTGATCGCTCAACTCCGTTATCACTACTGAAGTACATGATGGGTCGGAGAGTGCCCGTTATCACAATTCTGGTGCCTTGCAAGAGTAGACCAGTGTCAAATATGTCACGTTTACTGAAAGAGCCTTATCGGATGCCTTTTCATCAGGTCGTCATATCAGCTGCTCTGTTCGCGAATAAATACCTTCCTCGCTCGTGACACCCAATTTCTACTCGCATCTATTCATGAAGGATATCGCAATAGATGGCTATTCCTGCGCTTCGATGCCCGGTTCTTCAAGAAAAATTATTCACTTGGAATGGGCGTTATCGAAGGCGAAAGGTCAGAACTCCTGATCTCACGGAATTTGTTTTGATACCTTCGTAGGAGGGGCTTTAGCCGCGATCTCGGCCAAGATCGCGGCTAAAGCCCTTCCTACGGAGAGAAGTCGTTATTTTAGGCTCAGAACAAAATCCCATGAATTTCTATAACCTTATGATTCACCGTGATGAGATCAGGTAGCCTGAAGGTATAATTAACAAGGAAAAATAGCGTGATTAAGATCAAACAATTTTTGACTACAATAGCTGCAAGCATTCTGTTGGCAGTTGCTCAATCCAGTACAGCACAGGATGTTCTGCGGATGTCTACAACGACCAGTACCGAAAACTCGGGCCTACTGTCGGTACTGCATCCTGTGTTTGAAGAAAAACATAATTTCAGACTTGATGTGATTGCCGTAGGCACCGGAAAGGCGCTTAAAATTGGTGGCAATGGTGACGTTGACTTAGTACTTGTTCATGCTCCGGCTGCGGAGTTGAGCTATGTTGAGCAGGGCCTGTTTATTGATCGTTTCGCAGTTATGCACAACGATTTTGTTATGGTTGGCCCAGAGAGTGATCCGGCGGGTATCACTGCTGCTAAAACCGTTGTTGAAGCATTCACTCAAATTGCCGGGAGTCGCTCACCCTTTATCTCTCGAGGTGATGACTCTGGTACCCATAAAAAAGAAAAGCAGTTATGGAAACAGGCTGGTATTGAACCCAAAGGAGAATGGTATATTGCTGCTGGTCAGGGAATGGGTGCGATTTTAAGGATTGCTAACGATAAACAAGCCTATGCATTGACTGATAGAGGCACCCAGATCGCTTACTCAGACAATATGTCATTGAAGGTCACATTTGAGGGCGATCCTGCACTGTTCAACCCTTATCACGTTATGGCCGTTAATCCAGAAAAACATAAACATGTTCGCTACGATTTGGCCAAAAAATATATCGATTTTATTACTGGAAAAGAGGGGCAGGCGATTATTGAGAACTTTCGGAAAGGCGATCAGCAGCTTTTTTATCCTGATGCTAAATAGCGGTACTCTTGGATTATTTCTGTCACTTTTTACTGGGTAGCTTTCAAGCTGATTATTCGGATCGACTCCAAGCATAAGAGGGAGTTTTGGCAAGAGGTTTTTGACAGGAATTTCATTCTTGATAAGGAAACATCATGGCGGTTTGTCCCTGAACACCGATGTGACAGTCCCCACCTGGGATCGGGTCGGCTTAGAACGTTTGTTTCGCTAATGCGCCCGACCGATCTTTGCCCGCGAACGGCTGCAGTGGGCCGCCGAGAAGCCAGGTAGGGTGGGCACTGCCCACCCCAATCCACCAACCCATCATTCTCCAAATTCAATAGATTCGACACCCGCCGCATTATTCTCCCCCAATCCGCTAAATAAATACCGTTTCTAACATCACGGTGAAACGTTGAAAACGGCCAATCGACTACACGGGTGACATGTGGGTATGCTTGATCGGATTCCAATAAATGTAATCCGTGTGTCGATTGAAGTCCATCTGATCACGGATTTGGTGCTCCCAAAATCGTCGTTGCCAAATGGTGCTTTCTCTATATTTTGTTTTAGATGAGTTCATCCATTCTTCACCGTAAAATAGTGTACGTGCCTGTTTCGAAAAACCTGCCTTTATTAATCCCCAACGTTTGGAGATATCCTTATCTCCCACCGGTAGCGTCCAGATACAATGAGTATGTCTGCGGCAAATAAGGGCGTGATTAGCTTTGGCATGGTTATCTTCGATAGGTATTGTAACAATTCCTACAGTGCCCAAGAATACCCATTTTCAGTGCGCATCTTTTCGCGAAGAGCGTCGTTGTGGAATCTTGAAAGACGCCTAGCCTTTCACGAAAATCTACCCACTCAAAACGGGCATTCTTGAACACAAAAGGTATAGAATGGAGGTTGCGGAATTCGGGGATAATGGCATTGAAATAAAGTCGTAGAATAATCAGTCTTTAACAGATTCCTACGAAAACCGGGATTTAGTTTTGACAGAAACAATCAGAAGTATTACCAGAACCAAAATAACAGGCCGCTCCCCAAATCGGACGAAAATAGTCGTTCCCGCCATTGGTGTAATTTCACCCGTTAAAGATGTGGCTGTAAATAATGGGGCCTGATGGATTATTTTTCCATTCGGTGCAACGATGCCGGTAAAACCGTTGTTGGTCGAGCGTAGTAAGTAGCGACCGGTTTCCAGTGCTCGCATTCTTGCAATTTGCATGTGCTGATAAGGTTCGATGGTTTCACCGAACCAACCATCATTGGTCACGTTGACTAAATACGCAGCCTCAGGTAAACCACGCCTTCCTTCCTCACCAAAGGCATCTTCATAACAAATTGTTGCTAAAAAGGGATGTTGCGCTGCTTTCAATAGAGGTTGATCTACTTTTCCTGCAGTAAAATGTCCAACTGGCATAATGTTTAATGAGCCTAAAATAAGATTGAACAGGGGACGGAAAGGCAAATACTCCCCAAAGGGCAGGAGGTGAATTTTTTTATACATTCCGTGAGTTTCCCCAAAAGTCATGACTGTATTGTATTTTTCGCCCTTTTCATTTTTATACGGTATGCTGATCACCAAGTCAGTCCCATGGTTTTTCGCTTCATTTTCTAATGGTAAAAGATAGTCATCAAGAACCCTATGGTAAAAAGCGGGAACTGCTGATTCCGGCCAGATAATGAGTTTGGAATCCCAATGCAAGGCAGACATCTTTTTATACCATTGCAATATTTCTTGCCGATGCTCAAGTTTCCACTTTTTGTCCTGAGCAATATTTCCCTGTAGTAGGGTTACTTTAAACGGTTTTCCAGTAACGTGTGTCCAGGCTATTTGGCTTAAGCTCCACCCGGCAACCAAAATCACAAAAACTGAACCAAGTGGGAACAACGGATTGTTGTATTTTTTTTGCGTCAAGTGCAAAAGTAGTATTGCAGTGATGGCAATTAACCAGCCACTACCGTAAACCCCAAGGATGGGGATATATCCGGAAAAGGGGGAATCTAGCTGGCTATAAGCTAACTGAAACCAGGGAAAGCCATTAAAGATCCAGTTTCCTCGCAAATACTCAATTAGAATCCAGACTATCGGCCACGTCAGTAATTGAAAAGAGCGCGAATGAGTATTGAAGAACCGCACCGTGATATAACCCGCGAGGGCGGGAAATAATGCCCATAAGCTGATAAACAAAAGCGTCAGGATAGAAGCAGGTATAACATCTGCTTGTCCGAAATCGTGAATGCTTACATAGACCCAAGCTATGCCGAAGCCAAATAACCCCAGACCAAACAAGAATCCCCGGGTTGTCGCTCGTCCGGGTGTGATACCCTGCCAGCAAAAAAATAGCAGGGCTAATGACAGTATTGAAAAATACCGGTAATCATACGGAGCGAATGCCAGTGCAAGTAAAACACCACTTAGTGCGGCTATACAATCCCTGTATATACTGTTTTGTTTTGGCATTGGCTTCCTGTTTTCGGGCAGCCACCTTGCAGACAGGAATTATGCAACGGTGTTCGTAGGTGAGGCACGATAATAGACACTTAATGGGCTATTAACTATAGAATTCAAAAAAAAGATAAGCAAGGTCGTAAATTCTTTGAGAGTAATTGCCTTAATCCGACAGCTTTTTAAAAAAGTCCCATCTGCATTTTCTCTCTCGACTTGCTTAAAACCGTCCCCATCAGGTTCGCAGAAGATAACAGAGCTTCGGCTGAGGCCGTTTCAGATTTTTTTGTCTTACCTGCTTCGACGACCAGTAATGATGTGTCAATATAAGAGGCAACAGCCAATGATTCACCAGCGACCAAGACTGGAGGTAGATCAAAAATAATAATACGGGAAGAATAACGTGTTTTGACCTCGCGAATAAACTCGGCCATCATAGGCGAGGCGAGCATTTCACCGGCATTAATTAGAGGTGTTCCCCCCGGCAGTATAACCAGCCGTTCTATACCGGAAGGATGAAACAGAACATCTTCCATCTCTATTCCATCGATCAAGCAATCGGTTAAGCCATATTTTGTTTGAATTCCAAAATAACCCGCAATCGCCGGATTTCGTAAGTTTGCATCAACGAGTAGTACCGTATGATTGATGTCCATGGAAAGGCTAATGGCTAGGTTTATGGCTGTTACGGTTTTCCCTTCTCCTTTGCGCGCACTGGTTATACCAATGCTATTCCAGCCATTACTTTTCAACTCTTGTAGAACCTGGGCTCTTAGTATTTTATAGACATTTGAGAAGGGTTCTGGCTCAAAGCCAGCAATAATATGGTTTTCCTTTAGGATATCGAAGTCAATATTGATCGTTTTGGTTTT
>JAZGGE010000222.1:0-3521 GCA_036480195.1 Methylococcales bacterium | reverse complement strand
TTTACCCCCATTTCAATAGTATTCAAAAATATTATTTAGAGGTCTCGTTATGCGGATGGACAAACTTACCAGTAAATTTCAAATTGCCTTGGCGGATGCTCAAAGTTTGGCTTTAGGCCAGGATCATCAATTTATCGAGCCCGTGCACGTGATGATAGCGTTATTGGATCAAGAAGGAGGCAGCGTGCGTCCAATGCTCTCGCAAGCCGGCACAAACATCAATCAACTCCGTTCGTCATTGGGAGAGGCGATGGATCAAATTTCGGCCGTTGAAGGCGTTGGTGGTGACGTTCAAATTTCCAACGAGCTAAACCGGCTGATGAATCTCACTGACAAATTAGCTCAAAAACGTAAGGATCAGTTTATTTCCAGTGAAATCTTCTTGCTCGCGGCTTTGGATGAAAAAGGTTCTCTCGGTGAATTGCTGCGTAAAACTGGCTTGACCCGTAGTGTACTGGAGCAAGTAATCGATTCTGTAAGAGGTGGGCAAACAGTGGATGATCCTAATGCTGAGGAGCAACGGCAGGCTTTGAGTAAATACACAATAGATTTAACCGAGCGTGCTGAACAGGGAAAGCTTGATCCAGTGATTGGTCGGGATGATGAGATTCGTCGAACCATTCAGGTTCTACAACGCCGGACAAAGAATAATCCCGTACTCATCGGTGAACCAGGTGTGGGTAAAACCGCGATAGTGGAAGGACTTGCGCAGAGGATTGTCAACGGAGAAGTACCTGAGGGTATTAAGCATAAACGGGTACTGTCTTTGGATATGGCAGCACTCATTGCCGGAGCCAAATTCCGTGGTGAATTCGAAGAGCGGCTAAAGGCTGTTCTTAACGATATCGCCAAGCAGGAAGGTAATATCATCCTTTTTATTGATGAGATTCATACCGTGGTGGGTGCTGGAAAAGCGGAAGGCGCAATGGATGCAGGCAACATGCTAAAACCTGCCCTGGCACGTGGCGAATTGCATTGTGTTGGTGCAACTACGCTTGATGAATACCGAAAATACATTGAGAAAGATGCCGCTCTTGAGCGTCGTTTCCAGAAAGTGTTAGTAGAAGAGCCAAGTGTTGAAGACACCATTGCGATACTGCGGGGACTAAAAGAACGCTATGAGGTTCACCATGGTGTCGATATTACCGATCCAGCTATTGTTGCTGCTGGAACGCTGTCGCACCGGTACATAACTGATCGACAACTGCCAGATAAGGCCATTGATCTAATTGATGAGGCAGGAAGCCGCATCCGCATGGAAATCGATTCGAAGCCAGAAGAGATGGATCGAATGGAGAGGCGTCTGATTCAGCTAAAAATCGAGCGAGAAGCACTTGCCAAGGAAAGTGATGAAGCCTCGAAGAAACGTCTGGATTCATTGGAAGAACAAATTCAAGAGCTTGAGCGGCAATTTGCAGATTTGGAAGAAATTTGGAAATCAGAAAAAGCCACCTTACAGGAATCGACACAGATAAAGGAACGTTTGGAACACGCTCGTCTGGAATTGGAGACGGCAAAGCGAGCAGGTGATTTAACCCGTATGGCAGAATTACAATACGGGGATATTCCTAAGCTGGAAAAAGAATTGGTAGTCGCATCCCAAGCTGAAACACAGGACATGCAACTCTTACGCAACAAAGTCACGGATGAGGAGATCGCTGAAGTGGTTTCCAAGTGGACGGGTATTCCGGTTTCCAAAATGCTGGAGGGTGAACGGGAAAAGTTACTTCGCATGGAAAAGGAAATCGGTAAACGGGTCATTGGGCAAGTCGAGGCAATTTCAGCGGTTAGTGACGCTATCCGGCGATCTAGAGCGGGGTTATCTGATCCCAACCGACCAAACGGTTCTTTTCTGTTTCTAGGACCTACAGGAGTGGGAAAAACTGAACTTTGTAAAGCTTTGGCCGAATTTCTGTTCGATACGGAAGAAGCTATTGTCCGCATTGATATGTCAGAATTCATGGAAAAACATTCAGTCGCACGTCTGATTGGCGCGCCTCCTGGCTATGTGGGTTACGAGGAAGGAGGGTATTTAACCGAGGCTGTACGCCGCAAACCTTACTCGGTGATTTTGCTCGATGAAGTCGAGAAAGCCCATCCTGATGTTTTTAATGTTCTTTTACAGGTATTGGACGATGGCCGTTTAACAGATGGGCAAGGGCGAACAGTGGATTTCCGCAACAGCGTCATTGTAATGACCTCCAATCTCGGTTCTGATCGTATTCAAGAATTAGCCGGGGAGGAGAATTATAAGGCAATGAAGGCTGCGGTAATGGAAATTGTTGGCACGCATTTCCGTCCTGAGTTCATTAACCGTATCGATGAAGCAGTCGTTTTTCATCCATTAGAGGGAGAACAAATCAGAGCCATTGCCTCGATTCAGATTCTTGAATTGACAGCACGCCTAAGGGAACGGGATATGGATTTGAAAATAACCGATGCAGCTCTCGACAAACTGGGAGAAGCGGGTTTCGATCCAAAATATGGAGCGAGGCCTTTGAAAAGAGAAATTCAGCATCAATTGGAAAATCCACTTGCTCAGGCAATTCTCAGCGGCGAATTTTTACCTGGAGATACCATTCAAATTGATTGGGTGGATGGAGAAATGCAGTTTGTGAAGGGCTAGATGCAAAGGCGCTACAATATACCACTCGCGCCCAAGAATACCCATTTTCAGCGAGCATCTTTTCGCGGAGAACGTCGTTGTAGAACCTTGAAAGAGATGACTCTTCCTACGGTTCTATGCCTAGCCCTCCACAAAAATATACCCGCTCAAAACGGGCATTCTTGAACGCGAGTGGTATGTATATCGGTGAGAAGAGAAGCCCCTTGGGGGCTTCCTACGCGAGGAACTTTCCGTGTGTTATTTGCCCGGTATTTATTGCTAAACTGAGTAATTTGACCTCGAGCAGATTTAAAGTTCGCCATCTTCCTGTTCTTACGGTGTCGGCTAACCTCCTCTGACCTTTCATAATTATCCGCTTAACCTCGAGGATGGTGTGCTTGTTGCTTAGTAAATGGTGTAACAGCTTTGAGACTCTCGTCCTAGCCTAGGAGCCTGTCCGAGAATAGAGAACCTACTGCGGAAAAGTCCATTTTGGCCAGATTTCCCGATCATTTTCGTTAAATAGACCCACTATTCGCCTCAAATGATCGAAAAATCTAACTCAAAATGGATTTCCCTCGCTGCGGCTTCTATTCTCGGACAGGCTCCTAGTACTAACTTAGGAATAGGAACTAAATTAAGTTGTACATTATCGCGCAGAAATTTTGTTTGTCTTGGGTCGTGTAGCAACAGGCGCATAGCTGGCTACGTAACTGTTGCTACACGGGCGAAGACGGACAAAAAAGCAAGTGAGAATGTACAAGTTATTTAATTCCCATTCCTTACGCAGGGGGAGCTCAAAATCCCATTCGGCAGGTTAAATATACCAGGAGGAGACTTCATGCATTGCACTTCTAGCAACGAAAATGGTCTATTAGAAAATCATCCAATAAGGGGAACGGCGGAAACCTCGTCG
>JAZGGE010000221.1:0-10932 GCA_036480195.1 Methylococcales bacterium | reverse complement strand
CCAATCTTACTATCCGCATCCGCCTTACCCGTATCAACAGTTGCCGCATCCGCCGTAACACCATTAATAACCGCCTGGCCTTCGTCAATTTCATTGGCGCCGTAAGTTTTATTTCCGGATACCACAGCCGCTGTAAAATGATTCGCTACGTCCAACTTGTTAGCAACAGCAGTGACATCATCACCTTGTACGCCGTCGATAACATTCTGCGCAACAGTCGCTGCTGTTATTGCTCCAGAATCCAGCTGACCTACGTAAAAACCCAATCCCGTTGCTGCATCATCCGCAGTGCCTTCAGCATCCCGGTTAAACAAGGCGTTGAAAATTAAATTGACCAATTCGGTGCTCGATTTTCCATCCGAAAGAGCGGTGTACTCAGCGGAAGTCCCGAATGCGTCTACTATTGCCGACAAATCCCCATTGCTGGTTTCAAGTTGGGTAGCCCAGAACTCTACACCCGCTTCGTCCCCAGGGCGACCATAATAGCCAACGTACATTTTTTGGATAATATCTCTAGATTCTTGTGTTGCCATTTTGTGTTTACTCCATTTTCCTATTTTCACTGACCAGAAATTGAGTTCAATTTCCCCCAATATCACTGATTCCCTTGAACCACAAAGCCAAGGTAAGAGCTAATTATGGTTTATTTCAGGTATATGTCAACAAAATAAGGATAAATATTTAACATGATTCAGATATTATTTTTAAAATTTAATGGGAACAACCGTATTCCCCAGCTCAACACCCACCAATATTTGACGTTTTATCGTTACCATACAATATATTACAGTTAAAACTCATATCATTAAAAAAAAATTTTCAAAAACTAATCCAAAACCACCCCAAAGAGTAAGTTTTAAACTCTATATATTGTAATCTAATTCCTACATACATAATTAAAAGAGTATATTCTGGCCTTCCCTACTACCCCCATACTTGCTGTATATAAATTAAATACTAGATATATACAGAATATTATTTCTGCTCAACTATAACCTTTATTCATCGCCACATCGTTATTTCATTATATGGCTAAGGCAAGTGAATCTTACTCAAGGTAATACCTTCTGACTAAAGGTAGCAGAACCGAGCAGTATTCACTTTGGAGCAATGAAAACCTGTGGACATTTGGCCAAACTCTCTCCGTTTATGGCACCTGTTTGCACATTTGACACAATGCAGCTACTTTCTTCCGGCAGATATTAAAATTAACGTATTCAATTAAATACATATTTTGGAGGCTAGCGAAGGTTAGTTTAATATAGGTATATTATTACTGTTCCCACGCGGAGCATCACTGCCATTAAGTTAAGCGCAATCGTAGGTTAGATTAGCGGCAACGTAACCCAACAAGCTTTTTGAAAAGGGCAGATTACGCTGTCGCTATTCAGCCCTATAATATACAGAATACGACTATCTTAATGGCAGTGACGCGGAGCATGGGAACTATCACGCTACCCTTCAAACCTAGGATTATGGGCGACATTTCGGCTGCTCGATCTCGATGACCCTCGAATCCATTTAATTCATGCTAAGCTACTCAGATGGGTAAAAAAGACATCATCAGCAAGCAGGCAATCCGTCATATCGCGGTAGATCTGGCGACCTATCTCCTTAATCTGGACATTGAGCCCGATTCCCTGGAACTGTTAACCACCGAACAGCAGCGCGTAGAAGATCGTCGCGCTGACCTCGTTGCCCGTGTCGTTGACCGTCAACGGAAAACGCCTTATATTCTTCATATTGAAATCCAGAACGACAATGACAAAAAGATGCCGTTGCGTATGTTGCGTTACTATACGGATATCCGCTTGCAGTATCCGGATGACGCGTTGCGTCAATACCTGATCTACATTGGGAAGGACAAATTAACTATGGCCAAAGGTGTAGTCGAACCGGATCATCACTACCACTACACGATCATCGACATGCACACCATTGACTGCGCTACGTTTTTGCAGCACGATAACCCCGACGCCCTGATTCTGGCCATTTTGTGTGATTTTAAGGGCAAACCTGCCCAGGATGTCGTAAACTTTATTACAACACGCCTGCATTACTTGCTCAAAGACGACAGTCGCCGGTTTAGAGAGTATTTGTATATGCTGGAAGTCCTGTCCGAAAACCGGGACTTAAAACAATATATTAAAGAGGCTGAAAAAATGATTACCGATATTGAAGTTGAAAAGCTCCCATCATATGAGTTGGGGATGGAAAAAGGAGTCGAGAAAGGAATCGAGAAAATTGTGACCAATCTTTTACAACATTCGGACGAAGCGCATGTTGCCGCAAGCACCGGATTATCGTTGGATGAAGTACTTGAAATCAAGAATAAAAAGACAAATTAGCCTCTAGGAGGCTGTCCGAGAATAGAAACCGTAACTAGGGGAACCCCATTTTGAGTCAGATTTTTCGATTATTTGAGGCGAATAGTAGGCTATTTAACGAAAATGATCGGAAAATCTGGCCAAAATGGGCTTTCCCGCAGTAGGTTCTCTATTCTCGGACAGTCTCCTAGTACTCCATATTTAGTTCAGAAAAGCCCCAGTTTGTATATTAAAATAACCGCAAAGGTTCTCGGCAAGCTGCAACGGTTAGCCAATGAGGTTGGCAGTGGATTCAGGGCTATATTCGCACTATAACAACGCTAACCATGCCCCATTCAGAAATCCGCCTTATCCCACTTTCCCATCCTGAGCTTGGGGACATTGTGCTAGGCAAGGAATCCTTCCTCATTGGAAGGGAAACACAACCCTTCCTGGAACTCGCCAATAGCATATTCAAAAAGCTCTCCCGAAAACATGCCCAAATCACTGTCTCGGCAGATTCCATATCGCTTTCCGATTTGGGAAGCGCCAATGGTACGACGGTTAACGGCAAGTCGATCTCAACCCAACCAACCGTACTTGCTGATGGCGATAAAATCTGTTTCGCCGGAGATATTCTCTTCCGGGTAAAATATGGCCAATGCATCGACCAGGATAAAACTTTATTTACCACTAGCTCCGACATCCCTCGCGATAAGACCATGTTCATTTCTTCTAGCGATTCCTATCTCGATTTACTTTGCGAAGATGAAGATGATTCGGTTGATATGAAAAAAAAGAAGCCAACCGGGGGGCAAAGAAAACAAACATTGTCATTCATTGCTATAGGATTGATAATTTTGGCCCTGGTCGCGGGTTATTTTTTCTTGTATTCGACGGAAAACAAGGAAACTGGTGGTCTTACATTACAAGGACAGATTTCAATTGATCAAATGTGTTAGCACCGCATGTCCATTGTGAACACCGAGCCGTCCTCCGATAACCGTTTCCTTTCCGGTGTTAATTTTTTTTCCACACTCAATGATGATGAAGTCGCGTTTCTAGCGGAAAGTTGTAGTTCCCATCGCTACAGTTTCGGTGAAACCGTCTTTGAGCAGGGAGCATACAGTGATGGGTTGTATGTTATCCGTTCGGGTTCGGTACGCCTGTTCAAGCAGGAACAGGGCAGGGAAACCAGTATGGGATTGCGCAAAGCAGGAGATACTTTCGCCGAAATTGCCAATTTACGCAATTCCCGACTTGAATATTCAGCACGGACAGCCAGTGATAGCGAATTATTGGTTATTCCCAGAACAACACTGGTTTCGCTGTGGGAACGCAATCCGAAAATAGAAAATTTTATGACCCGCTATGCGGCCATTCAGACCACAGGAGGTCTGGTTGCGCAATTATTTGCGCTTAAAGGAAAAGCCGAAAAACAACAAATTGAAACGCTGATCGAAACCATCGGCATCAAACGCGTCACGCCGGGTCAGGTTATTTTGCAGCAGGATACTTGTGATGACCGCCGTTTGTACTTTATTCGGCAGGGAGAAGTGCAATTGATCCGTCAGGAAGGAACTCGTGAATATTCCCTGGGCCGCCTTGGGAAGGGTGAATCATTTGGCGAACAGGCGTTGCTTTTATCCCAGAACCAACCCGCCTCTATTGTTGCCGAAGGGAATACAACGCTATTGGTGATCCCGGAAGCGACAGTTAAAACTATTATGGAGTTTCGCCCCGCTCTGCAATCAGAGTTTGAAACCCGGATTCAGTCTTTTGAACAGGAATTAGAGCGGCAAAGAAAACTATCCGGTCTTTTACCTGGCCGCTGGCATTTTAGCCCGGAAGAATCTGTGGCGTCCGGACAGCGAATTCTTAAGCATTTTCCCCTGGTAGAGCAGGAGCAGGAAATGGATTGCGGCGCAGCGTGTCTTGCTATGATTTGCCGCTATCACGGCATCCAAACCACTCTGGAGCACTTACGGGAAATGGCTGAGATTGATTGCGAAGGCGCAACCCTGGAATGTCTCGCCAATGCGGGAGCAAGATTGGGATATGTAGCCCGGGGTGTAAACGCGACACTTGCCGGTTTAAGTGATTTCAATCTACCTTTAATCGCCCATTGGCAAGGCTATCACTATTTTGTCGTTTATGGCATTTCCAGCCATCAGGTTTGGATCGCCGATCCCGCCTCGGGCTTCAAAAAAATGTCCATCTCCGAATTTGCCAGAGGTTGGGATGGCACTTGTTTATTGCTTGATCCCGGAGCCGACCAAATCCAGCAACAGGTAGAACCGCTCAAAGCGACAAGCACATCCCGTTTTCTACAACCGTGCCGCAGATTTTTTTTCCCGCTTCTTGGGGTAATGACTATTCTGGCGGGTTTGACAATAATCCCGCCCATTCTGATTCAATACCTGCTTGATAGCGCCGAACAACAGCCGGGAGATTCATGGATTAACATGTTACTTGCGGCCTGGATGGCGGTTTACGGATTCAAACACCTGACCGAATTGCTCCGTAACATTCTTGTTAGCCACTTGGAGCATCGTATTGGACAAAAGGCAAAGCGAGACTTTCTCCAGACTCTCCTCTATTTACCACTTACATTTTTCGAAAAACGCAGTTCATCCGACATACTGGCCCGATTGGAGGAAAATGAAAATCTTTGGCGTTTTATTACAGGACAAGCCACGGCAACGCTGGCTGATTTATGCTTGGTCATCCTCTCGTGGATAGTACTTTTGTTTTACGATACTCGATTGGCCATCCTCTTTATGGGGTGTCTTTTGCCTATCATTGTATTTCAGGTTTTATCAGCAAAGCGCGCTAAAGACCATACCGACGTAACATCAACCAACAAACCCATACACTTACCGGAAATGATTCGGGAAATAGAAACGGTTAAGGCGCAAGGCGCAGAATATTGGGTACGATCCCACTGGGAATTACAGGACAAAAAAAATATAGACTCTGCCCACCAAAGTAATCGTCGTGAATCTTACCGTACACTCGTCCTGGGCTTACTCCAAGCAACAGCTCTGGGTGTGCTGCTATGGCATGGAGCTCATTTACTAGCGAGTAATCAATTTACCGGTGGATGGCTAATCGCTTTTTTTATGATCGCCGCAGCCAGCGTCCCACCTTTTACCAGATTATCGGGAAGCTGGCTGGAATGGTTGAGAATAAAAGTTATCTTCAATAGGATTCAATCCATCCTGGAGTTACAACCGGAGCAAGGCGCACAGGAAGCTTCAGCTAATATTATTTTACCCGACCCCAAAGGGTGTTTATATCTGGATGACCTCTATTTTCGCTACAGAGACCATTCGCCTTATGCTCTTGAGGGGCTGACGGAGACTGTCAACGCCAGCGAATGGATTCATGTTATCGGCCCTCGGAACAGCGGCAAAACAACCCTGGCTAAATTACTCATGGGTTTTTATCCAGCTACCGAAGGTAATATTACCATCGATACCTACCCCATCGGTTTGCTCGAAAAAGGCTGTTTACGTAGACAAATTGGCTATGCACGCCGGAATCCTGCGGTCTTTTCAGATACAGTGGAAAATAATGTTGCATTTGGGATTAGGGCGCCACAACGCAAACGAATCGTTGATGTTTGCCATCAAGCGGGTTTATCCAGTATTGTTAAGCAATTACCAGGAGGATATAGTCATCCATTGACTGAAGATGCCCCGGCTCTGGACGAATCTCAACAGCAACGGCTGGGTATCGCTCGGGCGCTGTATCGTGATCCGGCGATATTATTGCTGGACGAGGCAACATCCCTGCTTGATTTAGAGGCTGAATGTTTGCTGTTAAATGGTCTTCGAAGTAGTTACCCGAGTAAAACGATGATCAGCTTTTCAGAACACGCCAATTCCGGTTTAACGGCTACTCGTATTTGGATGCTTTATAATGGACGGATCGTGGAAAGTGGTAGTGCGGAGGACTTATTGAAGACCCAGGGTCTTTACTCTCAATCGCTGGAAAAACTGTAATCTTGATATTTTTGTGGGAGCGACTTCAACCGCAATATACGCGGAAATCGCGGCTGCAGCCGCTCCTACAAATGAAAAGACAAGTCCTTTACGGATATTATAAAATTCACGTTCATCATTACAAACAATAGGCATTGTAGGCTATGAGAGCTTTAACACTGGACAATCTTTCGACCGCGTCCTATGGCAATGCCTTGGAGCGTCTGGAGCTTATCCGCAACAAACTGCGGTGGGCAGCTCATTTAGAGCGGGAAGACATTGAAAATATTTCCGAGCAATGCAATGATCTGAAAGACGAGATTATGCTGCTTTCCCGTAAGGGACGCGACACCAGAGACCTCTCAGAGCAAGAGTCAACTGACAAACCTGTCATTTCTAAGACCGATCAACAGCGGCGACAGGCTCTGATCGAGCGTAACTTCGTATTCGAAGGAGTTTTCGGGGATAGCCCGAAGCTATTGGAAACCCTGGAAATAGCGGAAAAAGCGGCGCCTACCGATCTGCCAGTATTAATAGATGGCGAAAGCGGCACTGGTAAAGAGTTGATGGCTAAAGTTATCCATAACAACGGCCTGCGCAATAAAGACCCTTTAATTTCCGTAAACTGTGGTGCCATCCCGGAAAACCTGATTGAATCTGAACTGTTTGGCCATAAACGCGGTGCCTTTACCGGAGCGACCAGCGACCGCAAAGGTAAATTTGAAAGTGCTGATGGCGGTACGATTTTCCTTGATGAAATCGGTGAGCTGCCATTAATTGGCCAGGTTAAATTGTTACGGGTGCTGCAATCCCAGGAAATTCAGCGTGTAGGTTCGGATGAATTTATTTCCGTAGATGCACGAATTGTTGCGGCAACCAACCGGAATCTGGAACAGATGGTAAAGGAAGGCACATTCAGAGAGGATCTTTTTTACCGGATCACTATCATTCATGTAACCATTCCGTCCTTGCGGGAAAGGCGGGATGAGATTCCTTTGTTACTTCAATACTACAGTGACGAAGCGGCAGAAAGCCTGCATCGTGCTCCAATTGACATGACAGCCGCCTTGGAAAGAGCACTGCTGAATTATAATTACCCAGGTAATATCAGAGAGTTGCGAAATATCATGTACCGGCTGTCCTGTATTGCTGAAGAGACTGCCGATATTTATCACCTGCCGGATAATGTAAAATCACGACTGGTAGATCAATCGGAAATATCGCTAACAACATCTTCTCCGGAAACTAACGATCTTTCCCTGTCGGATCTCAAAAAAAGAGCCAACGATCAGGTTGAAAGAGACTATCTGGTAACTGCTTTAAAGAAGAATGGTGGCAATGTCGCAGAACTGGCCCGTGGCATTGACATGAACCGCTCCTATCTCCAGACAATGATGAAAAAACACGGTTTAAGTGCAAAAGATTTTAGAACTAAAAATAAGTAGGAGCGGCTTTAGCCGCGATATCGCAATTAAAACTGCTCCTTCAAAGGGAAGTTTTCCACGTTCCCGTGTACGCGAAGCGCTGGAGAATCCCAGTAGGAGTTCCCGCGAAAAACGTGGGAACCAGAGTTTATCGGTACGAATGAAACTTGTATCTCTGAAGAATTTCATCTACCTTATACTATATCTTTCGAACTCCGGTTATAATTTTCTGTCCTATCAGTTGATATTATTCTTTTACACGAGGTAAACATGAGAATAAACGAAGCTCTACAGCGCTCTCAAACACAATCAATGGCAACCAACAAGGTGTTGAGGAACACCTATGCCTTGCTTTCAATGACATTGCTTTTCAGTGCGTTGACAGCAGGTGCATCGATGGTTCTTAACTTACCACACCCCGGTTTTCTTATTACCATGGTGGGTTATTTCGGCCTGTTTTTCTTGACCACCAAATTCAGGAATAGCTCACTCGGGCTTGTTTTTGTTTTCGCCCTCACCGGTTTCATGGGCTTAACCCTGGGTCCAGTCATCAATTCCTATGTCAATTCTTTCTCTAACGGGTCTCAGTTGGTAATGACTGCTCTGGGCGGAACCGGAGCCATTTTTCTGGGACTTTCAGGTTATGCATTAACCACCCGTAAGGACTTCAGCTTTCTCGGTGGGTTCTTGATGGTTGGAATTCTGGTCGCTTTTCTGGCTGGTATTGGCGCTTTCTTTTTTCAAATGCCAGGGCTATCTCTCGCGGTATCCGCCATGTTCGTTCTGTTGATGTCTGGAATGATACTCTACCAAACCAGCGCGATCATCCACGGTGGTGAAACCAACTACATTATGGCGACTGTCTCGTTGTATGTTTCTATCTATAATCTTTTCATGAGTTTATTGCATATACTCGGAATTTTTGGTGGGGAAGACTAACGAGTCAACCATAGCCAACGAAAAGAGCCCGGTTTGACACCGGGCTTTTTTTTGCGCATCTGTCAAGGAACAATTATATTCCCGGCAACCCGAAGTTTTCAGGGAGTAAAGAACCTACTGTGAAATAGCCCATTGGGGACAGATTTCGCATCAAACTATCGCTAAATTTCCCTCCCTACCGCATTTTTATGACAATAAGATGACAGTCCGATAATACTATATTACTATCTATTCTCCGAAAAAGGAGTTTTTGGGCAAACAACCATCCGATATTCCCCCATTTTTAACCCGACAATAGATCATGAGGATCGAAAGATGACAAAAACGACTTATACAACTGCGATTATTTCAGTTTGGCTGATTTCAATGCAACCAGCCTACGCTTATCTTGATCCCGGCACTGGCAGTATGATCCTTCAAATCATTCTCGGCGGCGTAGCTGGCATAATGGTTGCCGGAAAGGTTTTTTGGCACCAATTGCTCACCTTCTTCGGCATCAGAAAACCCAGTTCCGATCCCGCACAACCAGTCGAAACAGAAAATAATAAGAAATCCTGATCTTCGCGAATGAGTACCCAACAAACCGAGCCAGGCTCATTTAGAGACCGGCATGGCCGGGTTTTCTACGAAAATGGTAAAGTGTTACGAGGCCTTAGCCAAAAAGCTTTGGGTGATTGGGAAACGTTACAAAAGACCCAGTTTTTCCCGCAAGCACAGGCTAATGGCCGACTCGTTCGATCCGAACTACTAGAACAAAGAAATTCCACGGAAAACTGGGCCGGGGTTCTTCAACACGAGACTATTCCGTTTATTTCGTATCCCTACGAATGGTGTTTTAGCATGCTTAAGGATGCTGCACTACTACACCTGGAGTTACTAAGCGCGGCATTGAAGGAAAATATGGTGTTGAAAGACTCTTCTGCTTTCAATGTACAGTGGAAGGGGAAAAACCCTGTTTTCATCGATATTCCCTCCTTTGAAACATTGGAAGACGGAGAACCCTGGGTTGGCTATCGCCAGTTTTGCCAAATGTTTTTGCACCCTTTAATGCTGCAGTCATACAAGAATGTCGATTTTCACACCTGGCTACGGGGTGATATTGATGGCATTATGCCATCGGCGATGACTCAATTAATGGGCGGTTTTACGCGCTTTAAACGCGGCGTTCTCACCCATGTCGTATTACAAGCGCGGCTGGAAAAAAAACACGCACATACCCAAAAAGACGTTAAATCAGACTTAAAAAAAGTGGGATTCAACAAGCGTCTTATCGAAGCCAATGTTGAAGGCTTGACGGGCCTGATAAAACGATTGACATGGGATGTAAAGCAATCGGAATGGGCGGATTACACCGATCTTGGGCATTATTCAGACCGGGCGATGGCCGATAAGCAGGATTTTGTCAGAAAGGTTTGTGCCGAAAAACGCCGTAATCTGGTATGGGACTCAGGCTGCAACACCGGCGTATTTTCGCGAATCGCGGCTGATCACACCGACTACGTAGTTGCCATGGATGCCGACCATCTGGCTATTGATCGACTTTATCAAACCTTAAAATCATCCGAGCCAGTCAACAATATACTTCCGCTAGTAATCAACATGGTGAACACATCACCGGCTCTCGGTTGGCGTGGACTTGAACGCAAAACTCTAGCAGATAGAGGCAAACCGGATTTGCTGCTGTGTCTTGCGCTGATCCACCACATCGTTATCAGTGCCAACGTTCCGCTAGAAGAATTTGTAGAATGGTTAGCGGATCTGGACTGTGAAGTTATCCTTGAGTTTGTTACCAAACAAGACCCCATGGTTAAAAAACTGCTGCAGAATAAACCGGACATCTATGACGACTACACGCTCGATAATTTTGAATCCAATGCGCAGCGTTACTTTACGCTGGACAAAAAAACAGAGCTGGATTCCGGTACGCGATTTCTCTACCATCTACATCCAAAAACGGGTTGATTACATAGGAGAACCGAGTCTACTTGCATAACTTGTTGAATTTACGAGGCATGAGTAGGCGTTTTGTTCTTTGTCCGACTGACTTTCCCTGCTTTTTCCTTTACCCTGGAAACTCGCTATGCGCAGACTAAATATCATTAGTATAGCCCTCATCGCAAGCGTCATTTACGTTTTCTTTGAGTGGTTATTCTTTATGACCAAACCGTCGATCTTATCGAATATTGATATCGGTGAATCGCTGTTTGTGCTCAATAACTCGATAATTTTATTGACGCTTATTGTAGCAGGCGCAGGGTTTTTGCTTTCAATTGCAGG
>JAZGGE010000220.1:0-5552 GCA_036480195.1 Methylococcales bacterium | reverse complement strand
CAGGATTATTCAATGAAGAGTTTTAGGAGGATAACAAATGTTAGTAAAAAATCTATTAGTTAGCATAGTATTAGTAGCGGCCAGCGTTGGCTGGGTTGGTGCGGCACAAGTTGCGATTGAAGGCCTGCATATTGATAGTGGTACTTTCGCTACTGATGTTTTGTCGCCTATTTCTATAAGTAGCGATCCCAGTATCAATTTGATGTTGTCTCCTCCGGCGCCAGAATGGAATCAAACAGTTGCGCAATCAGAAGCGCATGAAACGTCAATCGTTTCTTTTGAGCTCAATGGAGATGGTGTATGGGCGAATAGCTACTTTAGTTCGGCAGCAACCGGGTTTATTGGTACCAATGGGCTTAACGGTATTGATGAGGGGAATACCATTGAGGTTGATTTAAGTGGCTTCAATGTAAATTTCAACGGAGTTTCTTTTTCTCAGGGTGGAATTGCAACCGGTACTATAAGTAATCTGCGTCTGGGACCACCGGGTTTGCAATTATTTGACTACGACCTTATATGGAATGCCAATGTTACAGGGAGCTCGATAGATGGTGTTGAGAGTTCTTGGAGTATTGCCGGTTTTGGTGCTGTAGTATCGCCAGTCCCAGTTCCTGCGGCGGTTTGGCTGCTGGGTTCCGGTATATTTGGACTGTTAGGTTTTTCTCGCCGCCATTCCCGCTGCCAGTCTCGGATTGTATTTAATCCTGGTTTTCGAGATTTATAATAATCACTTCGACCTGAAAATATTTATTTAGGAAAAATGCTATGCTGACTAAATATCGAAACCAACCCATTAGGATGGGGATAGCCTTACTATCCCTTGTAATATTCGGAGTTCTTACGACTACAAGTCATGCTCATTCCCGGAACAGGCTGATAAATGTTTACGTAGTCGCCGAGGAAGGTGGAGTTTTTACCGATAACTCGGATCGTCCAAATATTACTGTCACTATCCCACCCGACGCTTTGACTGACGATGCTATTTTGCAAGTAAAACTAAAGCGTGGGTATAACCGGGTCAGCGATTCCCAAAGCATAGCAAGTTCTGCATATAGAATCAGATTAAAGAAACCTCGGCGATGGTTTCGTTTCTGGCATTACTACTACGGTTCCCATCAGTATCTTAAACTGAATGAACCAATGAAAATTGAGATTGCGTCAGAAATAGCTCCGGAGCATCCTCAATTGGGCGAAGTTGCCGTTCGTCGACGGGGTAAGTGGCGGAGGATGCAAGCTAATTTTTATCGCTCATCAACCGATACAGCGATAACTTTAACCAAACGCAAAAGTGGAATTTATCGAGTCATCCATCGAACTTTAAAATCGCGATCCGGCCCTGAAGTCGAACGTGGCCGCGACCTTTATTTCGATGAAACGTGGGGCGATGAAGCTTTCTGGGGGGATCGATTCAAACTTCATGAAGTGTTGAACAATGTCACTCCGGTTCAAGCCGTTGGAATTGGTGTTCAGATCGATGTCACCAAAGTTCCTCAACCCATTGTTGATGTATTGGTGAGTGATGATTTTGCTGCTAAACAAGCAGCACTCAATGATCCCGCGATAACACGAGCCTTACTGAAGGCTGATGCCGTCATTGGCGTTCGGGGACTCTTTGAAGACAATAATGAACCTGACCAGCTTACTTCAGTCGGGCTAACTTGCGCGTTGTGCCACGTAACAGTAGATCCTATGGAATTTCAGTTACAAGAAAATGCAGCAGCTACACCACTACCTATCGGCATTCCTGTGCTTGGTCCGCCTAATACCAAACTTGATGCGGGTTTACTCTTATCTTTTACCCCTTTTGTGCAAAATCAGACGCCGGAACTTATTACTGAATATACCAGTTGGGGACCGGGTCAGTTTGATCCACGTTTTTTCGAGAACAATCCGTTCAATGATCATGTTAATAATCCTTCCAGTATTCCACCTCATTGGAATTACATTGATTTGGCGGAACAAAATTATTCTATCACTTGGCCCGGAGTGCTGAGAACCAGACCCGACAATCATTCCTTAGCCAGTGGTCCAGAATGTGGTATCGATTTGGTTTTAGGTGTTGATGGTGCCTGGGGAACTGAATATGCAGCAATTAGAAATATTGAATTTGGCAATCCTCTTCCCCCAGAATTTTTAAGCCGTATACAAGCTGCAGAAATTAATGAGCCTGGCAATGACCTCTACAAACAGGATTTGCTGGATCTGGAAGCATTCATGCAAAGTATAGTCAGCCCACCCCCAAAACAATACGATGAAGCCAAAGCAGAGACAGGTATGGAATTGTTTTTTGGTAAAGCCAGCTGTGCCAGTTGTCATGAATCTGCTGAAGGTGCAGGTGATAAGGGTTATTTTACCCATATTGTAGAAAATCAACCCCAAGGTCTGTTAGCCATTGGCATCAAAACCCCAGGATTAAGAGGATTAGCCCATACAGCGCCTTATTTTCATGATGGCAGTGCTGCGACACTTGCTAATGTCGTGGAAAGATATACCTCGCCGGAAATTCCAGAAGTACCGATATTGGACAGTGAAGAGCAGGGAGCAATTGTGGAATATTTAAAGAGTTTATAGCGAAAACATTAAGGAACCTGCATAAAATAACTTTCGAAACTAACTCGGGCGCGGGGTCAGGTTCTGAACTGCGATTTTAGAAAATGACTATGAACAAAACTCAGGTGGGAAATTGATAGGCATGTGATTCGTTGCCAACCTCATTAGGCGGTTGGGAATTTCATCCTCCCAAAAACGTCTGTTGAGCCGGTAGGTATATTCGTTAAGGTATTCCTGTACATAGTTTCCTGAAATTCCATGATAAGTTCCCAACACAAAGGCTTTGAAATTACTGATAACAATATGTACCCACGGCAGCCATTCGGATGCCTGTTCTGGCGGCGTAACTTTGGCAACATGATGCTGGGTCTCGGCCAAGGTGTTCAACGCACTCAATGCATCGGTGTGAACGGTCTGTCCCATGTTCAAATGTGCTTTGGCAAATTGTCGTGTTGTGTCATGGTTGACACTTGCAACCGCTTGAAGGGCAACAAAGCCAGGTTCCCCATTATTATGCTCACAGGCAACAATCACCGGAGTCTTACCAGCCGCTCCTCGTCCACGCTTTCCAGCACGTTTGCCACCGAGTAACGCATCATCCAACTCAATCACGCCATGAAGGCGATACCGGCTATCTTGATGTCCCATTGCCGTAAGTAATTTGCGTAGCATTTTATAAGCCGTTCGCCAAGATACCCCAAGCAGCTTGGATAAGCGCAATGCCGACACACTTCCTTTGTCAGACGAAATCCAATAAATGGCCCAGAACCACTGGGTCAAGGAGACTTTGCTGGCATGAAACAAGGTGCCTGTTATGACCGATGTTTGGCGATGACAGTGTGCGCATTCAATCACAGGCCGTGTGTTCAGTTGCCAACCGTGATACCCACATCGTGGGCATTGAAAACCCTCCGGCCATCGCAGATTGGCAATCTCTGCTAAACAGGTTGCATCGTCTGGATAACGCTTTTGCCACTCCCAGAAACTACTGCCTTTTGCTTTCATGACTAATCCTCCATTTTACTGCCTTCTCAGTCAGTTAGAGAGTATTACCTGAGTTTCGTTCATAGTCATTTAAATTATTGGCTTTAATAATTGGAGTAATCTAATATATTTCTCTAATAATGGGTCATCTTTCTTAAGTTCTGGATTAGGAGTTGATTTAATTAAAATAACATGATCCAAATTATTTCATTATACAATTTCTCTAATTCTTGAGAATCAGTCCAACGAAAGTACAATTCTATGTACCCGCTAGGTTATAATTAACAAATTTAAACTCATTCCAGTCGATCTTTTAATGTCGAACAAGATTTAAGCTTGTTAGCTCTTTTTCTAACTGTTTTTTAACCGATGCGATCGGTCCGAGTTCCAATCCAAGTTGTAGCAATTCTTTCGCCCGATCACCAAAGCCCTCATGTATTAAATCGCGGGCGATCGATAAAGCATGGGTCGCCGATTGATTTTTACCTGAATCTCGAATGCCTACTGCGTCGTCAGATGTATATTTCCGAGTGAAAAATTTGGCCCACCTTTCATTTAAAACGCGGGCTTCCTCAATCTGCATTTTCTTAACCGCATCTAACAGGGCGTTCTTGAAAGCCGAATGTACCTCGACGCTTTTCAATAACGAATTATTATTATCGAATTTCGATATTTCATCCAATACTCCCAATACACCGTCACGATACCGAACTCCTGTAGTGAGCCAACCCTTTTTTAGATAATTTTCAAAAATTTTAATAAGTCCGGAAATCCTCTGAATCTTTTGATTTTCTACAAGGTCTTTGCAGTCAGTTTTTAACGTGCTTGATTGAGCATATATCGAAAGTCCGCGATCGCAATATTCTCGCGCATGGTTAAAATCTTCCCTGTCCAAGTCATTTTTTGCCTTGCCAATAAAGTAATCGGATAGCACCTTTTCGTTGTTATCCCAAAATCTTTTCGCATTGGGAGGAAATAAGTTGCTGACCCGTGCCGTGATAATTTCAGTTACTTGATTGTCATCGTTATTCCTGAGACTTTGTCTTAAACTTTCACTAAGAGCTCGAAGTTCTTTAAGTTGCGATTTCAAAGCGACAAGTTTTTCCGAAATTAGCTTTCGTTGTTGCAGGTCGGTCGTTTTATCGTCTGGACGTAGTTGTCGCCATGATTTCAATATCCTTTCAGCGCTAGCTATATCTTCCTTTCCAAGTAATTCTTGAAACTTTTTGAAACAATTTTCATCTACCTCGCGGGAAGGTGGTTGATCTGCTCCGACATCGTCCAATTGTGTTTTCAGTAATCCTATCTTATCGCTGCACTGAAGCACTTCGCGTTGATATTCAAAGAGTAAAGAGACAATTTTACGCTTTTGTTGTTCTTGGATCTTGGCTTGAAGATTTTGTAAATCGGTTAAAGTAGCTGGGTGCGATGAAAATTTGGTGACAATTTCGTCAATGAATCGCAAGGTGGACGGAAAACCCGACGCTGAGATTTTTTGTTTTGCAGTCTTCCGATAATAATTTAGAAGGCGCTCCTGAATGGGGTCAATGTCCAGCGTCAGTTGTTGTTGATCGATAGGTAAATCCGTCAAAGACTTGATATGCGCGGGTAATACTACTTTATCGAAACGTATTCGCTTAGCTATCTTGAGAGTCTTAAATTCAGGCGGACTCTTTGGTTCGAGTTTTTTCCAGGTATCAAAGCGGCTAGGTATATTTGTAGGATTATTCTCAATGATGGCGCTACGAATCGAAGCGATACAACCGTGATCGATGTTTTTTTCACTAGGTAGAGTTCCACCGATCTTGAGAATGGCTTCTCGAACTTTTAGTTGATCTGGATCGCAGTTTCTAATCTTTGTTTGAAAATAACGGTTTAAACGGCCTATTTTTGGGTGCTGATTTTGAATAATGTGGAACTTAAAGTAAAAACGAGGATCAATACCTTATCTTTCTGATATTAAGAGGAAAAGGAAATGGCTGAAGTCGTCGCACACGATGGAAATCAATTAACTCTCC
>JAZGGE010000219.1:0-6964 GCA_036480195.1 Methylococcales bacterium | reverse complement strand
TAAAAATAGGTATTCTTGAGCGCGGAAGGTATATCTATAGTGGAAGGTCAGAAGTTCCCATCAAGAACTTATCCACAGCATGCGCAGCCTGCCGACCTTCGCGTATTGCCCATACAACCAACGATTGTCCGCGCCGCATGTCACCGGCTGTAAAAACCTTGTCGATACTGGTTTTATAGTCGTCGGTATTAGCTAGTATATTTCCACGTCCATCCAATTCCACACCCAGATCCTTCAACATGCCTTCATGAACCGGATGAACAAATCCCATGGCCAGCAGGATAAGGTCGGCTTTTAGAGTGAATTCACTGCCGTCAATCTCAGACATTTCCCATTTCCCATTAACGTTTTTCCATTCGACTCGGATGCAGTTGATTTCAGTGGCTTTACTGTCTTTTCCTGTGATGCTTTTGGTCGCTACGCTCCAATCCCGATTGCAGCCTTCTTCTTGAGAGCTTGAAGTCCGGAATTTATTTGGCCAGTTGGGCCAGGTCAAGGCTTTGTTTTCTTTTTCAGGTGGCCTGGGCATGATTTCCAATTGTGTGACCGATTCCGCGCCGTGTCGGATGGAGGTACCGATACAGTCAGAACCGGTGTCACCGCCACCAATGACGATGACATGTTTGCCAGTGGCAGTAATGCTGACTTCTTTGGGGATTTTATCTCCTGCGACCCGTTTATTTTGCTGGGGCAGAAACTCAAGGGCAAAATGGACGCCGTCCAGTTTTCTGCCGGGAATCGGTAGGTCCCTGGGTTTTTCTGAGCCACCAGAAAGTACCATTGCATCATATTCATCCACTAAGGACTGGATCGGGATATCTTGTCCGACATGGCTATTAGGTTGAAACAAGACACCTTCGGCTTGCATTTGAGCAATACGGCGATCGATATGGTATTTGTCCATCTTGAAATCCGGGATACCATAACGCAACAAACCACCGATTCGGTCAGCCTTTTCAAATAATGTCACTTCATGTCCAGCACGTGCAAGTTGTTGTGATGCCGCCATTCCTGCCGGACCTGAACCAACTACTGCGATTTTCTTACCGCTACGGAATTCGGGAACCTGCGGTTGAATCCAGCCTTGTTCCCAAGCTTTGTCAACAATTGAACATTCAATGGTTTTTATACTAACGGGTTCTTCAGTCAGGTTTAATGTGCATGCTGCTTCACAGGGGGCAGGACAAATACGTCCGGTAAACTCGGGAAAATTGTTGGTGCTATGCAGAACATCCAATGCTGCGCGCCAATTATCCTGATAGACCATGTCATTCCAATCTGGAATTATATTGTTGACAGGGCATCCGGTATGACAAAAAGGAATACCACAGTCCATGCAGCGTGCGCCTTGTTTACTAACTTCAGTATCCGTCAGGGGTTGAACAAATTCGTGAAAATGTTGGATTCGATCCGCCGCCAGCGCATACTGCCTGTCCTGACGGGAAATCTCCATAAATCCAGTGGGCTTTCCCATGATTATATTTACCTCAGATAATAGCTGATTTTATGGAACAGAATTGAAAAAATACGTTTTTAAAAATCACGTTCCTATGCATCTCGTTGCGCATTTTTTTGGTCATGGCTTTTTTGCATTTGTTCCAGGGCACGCCGATAATCAACTGGCATAACCTTGACAAATCTTGGCAAATAGTCGTCCCATCTATTGAGTATTTCTTGTGCCCGACTGCTGGCAGTGTAGTGTGCATGCCGCTCAATCAGGCTTTTCAGACGCTGCACATCATGTCGGCTCATGTCATGCATAATGTCGACCAGACCGTGTGTTTCCAGATCGCCTTTTTGATGTTCCAGGTTTTCCATCGCCGATTCTTCATCAGTAATGGCTTCCAATTCCACCATGGACAAGTTGCAACGACGTTCAAAATCTTCATTCTCGTCCAGGACATAGGCGATTCCTCCACTCATCCCAGCGGCGAAATTGCGGCCTGTTGAGCCGAGAACGACTACAACACCACCGGTCATATATTCGCAGCCATGATCGCCAACGCCTTCAACCACCGCGATGGCTCCAGAGTTACGAACTGCAAACCGTTCGCCTGCAACACCGCGAAAATAACATTCGCCACTAATCGCTCCGTACAATACGGTGTTTCCAACGATAATATTGTCTTCAGGAACTATTGGGCACTCAGCAGGGGGATATATGACCAGACGTCCGCCACTTAATCCTTTACCCACGTAGTCATTGGCTTCACCCTGGAGTTCTATGGAAATGCCTGCCGCGACAAATGCACCGAAGCTCTGTCCTGCTATGCCTTTGAGGGAAATGCTGATAGTGTCTTCTGGTAATCCTTTTTGACCATAACGTTTGACCAGTTCACCGGACAACATAGCGCCAAAGGTTCGATTAGTATTACGGATCTCCGATTCGATGTGTACTGGCTTACCCTCTTCCAGAGCGGGTTTAGCTCGCTTGATCATTTCGTTATCCAAGGCTTTTTCGAGACCGTGATCTTGTCGCTCGCTGTTAAACAAAGCGACATCCTGATCCACTTGGGGTTTATAGAGAATACGGGTAAAGTCCAACCCTTTGGCTTTCCAATGGGATATTGCTTTGTTCATGTTGAGACGATCAGACTGGCCAATCATGTCTTGTAATTTTTTATAGCCCAATTGAGCCATAATCTGGCGTACATCTTCGGCAAGCAAGAAAAAATAGTTGACGACATGTTCCGGTTGACCACTAAACCGCTTACGCAGTTCCGGATCCTGGGTTGCAACACCCACGGGGCAGGTATTCAGATGGCATTTGCGCATCATCAGGCAACCTTCAACAATAAGGGGGGCTGTTGCAAAGCCGAATTCGTCTGCTCCGAGGAGGGCAGCAATCACTACATCACGTCCAGTACGTAATCCACCATCTGTTTGAACACAAATTCGACCACGTAGTTTGTTTAAGATAAGGGTTTGATGAGTTTCCGCCAAACCAATCTCCCAGGGGAGCCCGGCGTGCTTGATGGAAGTGATGGGGCTTGCCCCGGTACCACCATCATAGCCCGAAATCGTCACATGATCGGCATGGGCCTTGGAAACGCCTGCTGCTACTGTCCCAACACCGACTTCTGATACTAATTTCACGCTAATGCGCGCTTTAGGATTCACGTTCTTAAGATCATGAATCAGTTGTTTCAAATCCTCGATAGAATAAATATCGTGGTGTGGGGGTGGTGAGATGAGTCCGACGCCAGGGGTGGAATGGCGGACTTTAGCGATAACGGAATCGACCTTGTGTCCGGGAAGTTGTCCACCTTCTCCAGGTTTTGCCCCCTGCGCAACTTTGATCTGAATATCATCAGCGTTGACCAGATATTCGGTTGTTACGCCAAAGCGACCAGATGCCACCTGCTTGATTGCCGAACGCATGGAGTCGCCATTTTCCAGAGGAATAAAACGTTCGGGAAGTTCTCCTCCCTCTCCGGTATTGGATTTTCCACCAATTCGGTTCATGGCGATAGCCAATGTGGTGTGGGCTTCGTAGGATATTGATCCAAATGACATTGCGCCGGTGGCGAATCGTTTTACAATTTCCGACGCGGGTTCCACTTCTTCCAAAGGAATAGGCGTATCTGCAAATTCTAAAGTCATTTGTCCCCGGAGTGTCAACAGTCGTTCACTTTGATCGTTGACCAGGCGAGCGAATTCCTGATATTTTTGAGGATCGTTTGCCCGCGTTGCATGTTGTAGTGTGGCGATTGATTCCGGTGTCCACATATGCTGCTCGCCCCGTTGACGATAGGCATACTCGCCGCCAACATCCAAAGCGTGTCGGTAAAGCGGTGCGTCGCTGAAAGCCAGACGGTGTCTGTGCAATGTCTCTTTAGCAATTTCTTTGAGTCCAGCACCTTCGGTAGTGCTGACAGCGCCGGTAAAAAATTTATCCAGGAATGTTTCAGTTAATCCTATAGCGTCAAAAATCTGGGCTCCACAATAGGACTGATATGTCGAAATTCCCATTTTCGACATAACTTTCAGTAAGCCTTTATTGACTGCTTTAATATAGCGGTTGTGAACCTCTGTTTCTGAAAGGGGTTCCGGCAACTTGTCACGGAGGCTTGATAACGTGTCAAAAGCCAGGTAGGGGTTAACGGCTTCGGCTCCAAACCCTGCCAAAACAGCGAAATGATGGACTTCCCTGGCCTCGCCAGTTTCGACGACCAAGCCGACTTCGGTACGTAGACCTTCACGAGTTAGATGATGATGTACGGCGGAGGTAGCGAGGAGTGCTGGGATTGCCACGTGTCCGGCATCCATACCACGATCTGACAAGACAAGAATGTTATTACCGACAGCAACGGCATTTTCGGCACTTTTACAAAGTGCCTGAATCGCGCCATCCATGCCAGTAGCCCCTTGATCGGCTAGGTAGCAGATGTTGAGAATTTCAGTTTTGAACGCACCGTGAGTTCGCACTTCGATGAGGCGTATCTTCTCCAGATCGGAATTGGTCAGTATGGGTTGCCTGACTTCAAGGCGTTTATGGGCATCTTCATTGTTGAAGGCGAACAGGTTGGGCCGGGGTCCGATAAGAGACACCAATGACATAACCAATTCTTCCCGGATGGGATCAATTGCCGGATTGGTAACCTGGGCGAAGGACTGCTTGAAATAATCATAAAGTAGCCGGGATCGGTTGGAGAGCACAGCTAACGAAGCGTCTATGCCCATGGAGCCGATCGGATCCTGGGAACTGATGGCCATTGGTGTCATGAAGAACTTAATATCTTCTTGGGTATACCCAAAAGCCTGTTGACGATCCATGAGTGTATCGTTGTCCGGTGGCATTGCTGAAATTTCGGCGGGTAGGTCTTCCAGCATAACTTGCGATTCGTTTAGCCAGTGCTGGTATGGAGCTTGCTGAGCAAGCGTGGCTTTTATTTCTTCATCGTCGATAATTCGACCTTCCCGGGTATCGATAAGAAGCATTTTGCCGGGCTGTAATCGCCACTTTTTAACGACTTTCTCTTGAGGTATATCCAAAACACCCATTTCCGATGCCATAACCACCAAGTCATCATTGGTAATCAAGTATCGTGCAGGTCGCAAACCATTGCGATCAAGAGTTGCGCCAATTTGCTGGCCGTCGGTGAATGCGACCGCTGCAGGACCATCCCAAGGTTCCATCAGAGCGGCATGATACTCATAGAATGCCTTACGATTGTCGTCCATTAACGGGTTGCCGGCCCAGGCCTCGGGTATCAGCAGCATCATTGCCTGGGCAAGGGAATAGCCACCAGCGACCAGCAGTTCTAAGGCATTGTCGAAACATGCTGTATCGGATTGACCTTCAGTAATGAGCGGCCACAATTTATCCAGGTCATCTCCCAAGGCTTCAGAGGACATGACGTGTCGGCGGGCTGCCATCCAGTTAACGTTACCCCGCACGGTATTTATTTCACCGTTGTGCGCTATCATACGGAACGGTTGGGATAAATCCCAGGTTGGGAAAGTATTGGTTGAGAACCGTTGGTGAACGAGCGCCAGGGCTGAAGTTACTCGTTTGTCGATAAGATCCGGGAAGTAAACACCGACCTGATCAGCGAGTAACATGCCCTTGTAGAGGAGTGTGCGCGACGAGAAGGAAGCAATGTAGAATGCACCACCGTTCTCCAGGTTTGCTTTTCTAACTGCGTGCTCAACCTGCTTTCGAATAACGAATAGTTTGCGTTCAAAGGCATCCTGGTCGGGGCACAGATCCCCTTTACCAACGAAAACCTGCCGAACCCGTGGTTCAACTTCCAGTACAGATTCACCTAGGCCACAATTGTTGACGGGAACATCGCGCCAACCGAGCACGGTTTGTCCTGCGGCATGAACGGTATCTTCAAGTATTTTTTCGCAAGTGGATTTGCTATCCGCCTGAGGAGGCAGAAATAGCATACCAATGCCGTAGCTACCCTCATTGGGTAAATCGATATCCATATCAGCGCATTCCGCCCGGATAAAAGCATCGGGTGTTTGCAGTAATATTCCTGCGCCGTCGCCAGCGAGTGGGTCAGCGCCTACCGCACCGCGGTGGGTCAAATTTCTCAATAATTCTAACCCTTGGGAAACGATATCATGGCTTTTTTTCCCTTTGATATGGGCGACAAAACCGACACCACAGGCGTCGTGTTCGTTGCTGGGATCATATAAGCCTTGTCTTTTGGGTAAAGCACTATGATTCATGGTATGCCTCAATTGTCACTGATGGGCGAGTGTAATCGCCTGATAAACCACCCATTAGCATGTTATTCGTTTTGTAGTAAAAATACAGTTATTTCTTATGGTTACGCAGGTATTATTCTGTTGTTCGCCGACCAAAAAGCAGGGAATTATAACGCTTTCATAAAATTCTGTCATGTTCAGTTTATCTACCACTGATCGGTCGGTGGTAAACGGTTGTACGGAAACAAAATCGATGTGTACAATGAAAAAAGCAAAGCCTTTTCGGATATAAACTCCGAATGCATTGCTGATTGGATATGTAAAGCGCTTTCGCTACCCTTGTATTTTATACAAGTGAAATTTTACCTGTATAAACAGTCTGTTATGTACGCGGCAGCGAAATATTGCGAACTTTCCGAGTAGATTAAGCGGCGATCATAGCATGATTTGGCGAATCCTGACTAATGCTATCTGATTCGTAAATAAGTGGTAATACAGTAAGGCAAAATATTATGTCAAAACAAACGCTCTCTGATCTGTATGATGTTGTAATCGTTGGTGGAGGAATGGTGGGTGCAACCTTAGGGTGTAGCCTGGGGAATAGTGGGTTGAAGGTTGCGATTATTGAAGAATCAGTTCCGGAACCTTTTTCCCCGGAACAGGAGCATGATCTTCGGGTATCGGCGTTGAGTATCGCTTCCCGTAGGATATTGGAGACAGTGGGGGCATGGAATGGAATTACTGCCAGGCGGCTGTGTCCGTATCAGCGGCTGAGGGTTTGGGAGAAACAGGGAGATACTGA
>JAZGGE010000218.1:0-7505 GCA_036480195.1 Methylococcales bacterium | reverse complement strand
TGTCGAAACGGCGGCGATTGGCGATTTTTGTGAGGGGATCTATTTCGGAAAGTTCACGCAGTCGCCTGTTGGCCTCATCAAGCTGTTTTTGCATGTCGGCGATCCGTGCCATTGCCTTTAGTTTTGCATTGAGTACTGTACGGCTGACCGGTTTGGTTAAATAATCATCACCACCAACTTCGATACCTTTGGCGATATCTTCGTCCTCTCCCATGGCGCTAAGAAATATAATCGGGATCCAGCGTTCGCGTCGTTCACATTCCTGGCGAATCTGCCGGGCGGCATCGAAGCCATTCATATTCGGCATCATGATGTCCAGTAATACCAGGTCGGGAAAAGTCCGGTTGAACAAATCGATGGCTTGTAGACCATCTTCTGCTGTTATAACCTCATGACCTGCGTTTTCAATGTATTTCTTAACGATGAGAAGGTTAGTACGGGTGTCATCGGCAACGAGGACTTTCATACTATGTTACTCTCCCGGTCTGATGTGTTTTCATAACGATCTATTTGGTTTTATATACCTTTCGCGTTCAAGAATGCCCGTTTTGAGTGGGTAGATTTTCGTGGAGAGCCAGGCGTAGAACCGCAGGAAGAGTTATCTCTTTCAAGGTTTTACAACGACGCTCTTCGCGAAAAGATATGCGCTGAAAATGGGTATTCTTGAGCTTGGAAGGTATATACACCTTTGGCTCTGTAAACCATGTGATTTTCCTTTATTCTGAAACCAGGAATTGGCAATCTGAATAGTTATATATTTTCTTTGTCATACTACATTTAGTCTAGCAGCGATATTGATGAATACTTGAGAAAGATGCAAAAACGAATCGAGAACTATGTGCTTAACTTAGGAAGGCAGGCTCGGCAGGCATCCAGGGAAATGGCGCGTCTGGGCGCTGGAAATAAAAACGAAGCACTTTTGAAGATTGCTGATTTACTGGAGGACGGGCAAGATGTCTTGATGGAGGAAAACAGCAAGGATATTTCGACGGGCGAGGCTAATGGACTGGAATCTGCCTTGCTTGATCGGTTGAAGCTGAACGAAAAGCGTATTCAGCTCATGGCTGAGGGGCTGCGCGAGGTTGTCACCTTGCCTGATCCGGTAGGCGAGATAACAGAATTGGCATACCGGCCCAGTGGCATTCAGGTTGGTCGTATGCGGGTTCCATTAGGAGTGATCGGTATTATTTATGAATCCCGGCCTAATGTGACGGCAGATGCGGCAGCACTATGTTTGAAATCCGGAAATGCATGCATCCTGCGGGGTGGTTCTGAGGCGTTTCATTCCAATCAAGCTATTGCAGCCTGCATACAGCAAGGATTAAAGCGAGTGGGGTTGCCTCAACATGCTGTGCAGGTGGTTGAAATCACCGATAGGGCTGTCGTGGGTGAGTTAATTCGTAGGGAAGAGAGTGTTGATGTCATTATTCCCAGGGGTGGTAAAGGTCTGATAGAACGGATTGCCTCGGAAGCCAAGATTCCGGTGATTAAACACCTGGATGGCATATGTCATGTTTATATTGATGATAAAGCTGACCCTGAGAAAGCAATCAATGTGGCCTTCAATGCGAAAACCCAACGCTATGGCGTTTGCAATACTATGGAGACATTGCTGATTGCGGAGGGTATAGCTACCGAGGTGATGCCGGAACTATCAACCCGCTATTTGGAGGCAGGTGTTGAGTTACGCGGGTGTCCTAAAACGGTTGCCTTGGTGCCTCGCTGCAAGCCCGTGACGGAAGAAGATTGGAATACTGAATATTTAGCGCCGATACTAGCCATTCGGATTGTTGCTGATTTGGATGAAGCGTTGGAACATATTGCTCAGTACAGCTCAGCACATACAGAATCAATCATTACCGAAGACTACGGACGGGCGCGGCGATTCTTACGGGAAGTTGATTCCAGTTCCGTTATGGTCAATGCCTCGACCCGTTTTTCAGATGGTTTTGAATATGGTTTAGGTGCTGAAATTGGGATAAGCACGGATAAGTTACACGCACGTGGCCCGGTAGGTCTGGAAGGGTTGACGTCACAGAAATATATCGTTTTGGGTGATGGTCATATTCGCCAATAAAGATAGAAACCGGAACTGACCGGGTGATCGGAATCTATGGCGGAACCTTCGATCCGGTGCATTTTGGCCATTTGCGTACAGCATTGGACGTGCAGGAAAATCTGGGTTTGGATGAAGTCCGATTAATTCCCTGTCATATTCCCCCCCATAGATCGAAACCGGGCGCTACTGCCAAACAACGCATGGCAATGTTACAATTAGCCATCGAGAATCAGCCCGGACTCATTGTTGACAGCCGTGAAATTGAGCGTTCAGGGCCATCATATATGGTTGATACCCTGAAATCCTTGCGAAATGAAGTGGGTGAGATCCCACTTTGCCTAATTGTTGGCGCGGATGCATTTCTTGGATTAGCGAACTGGCATCGGTGGCGGGATTTGTTTCAATATGCCCATGTTATTGTTATGCACAGGCCAGGGTTTACGCCATCACCGGAGGGTGATCTGGCCGCTTTCACCAATGCTCGATGTGTTTCCACGGAAGCAAAGTTGCGGCAAGTTAGTGCAGGAAAAGTTCTCTTTCAGAAAGTGACTCAACTGGAGATATCCGCCAGCTCTATTCGAACAAGAATAAAGCAGGGGAAAAGTCCCCGTTATCTGCTTCCGGATACAGTCTGGCGGGAGATTTGTAAAAAAGGGTTGTATGGGCTTGTATAACCCCGTAAATATTTAATTAAGGTATCGAATGACCACTGATAAATTGTTAGATCTTGTGATGATGTCCCTTGAAGAAGGCAAGGGTGTAGATGTTAAAACGCTGGATATAAGTGATAAGTGCAGTTTTACTGACTATATGGTGATCGTAACCGGTACATCAGGTCGTCATGTCCGCTCTCTCGCGCAGCGTGTTACCGAAGACGCCAAGAAAGCAAGCTTCCAGCCTTTAGGAGTTGAGGGGGACGATGACGGTGATTGGATATTAGTCGATTTGGGTGATCTGATATTGCATGTTATGACCGCGCAAACGCGGCTTTTTTATCAACTGGAAAAGCTATGGGAAACTGAGGTTGAATTATCTGTTTCTTCTTTGGCTGAATAAACCGTTACGGTATAAAACTTTTCAGTATGAATCGTTAAACTGACAATTGCGAACGAGATGATTTTTGCAGATGAACGTACTATGAGTAATATCTGTGTGGTAAAATACAATCCGGCGCGGGCTATCTAATAAGTAAAACGACAGTCATGCACCCATAAGAGACTTAAACATTTAGAATTTTTTGAGGATTGAGAAAAGATGAAAACAATAAAGAGAATTATAATGGCGATTTTTATTGCAGCGTCCATGGGAGCTGTGAGTGGTTATTCTACGATGGCCGTTGCTGCGGAAAGTGCTGAGGGTGTAAAAGTAGGGTTAGATAACACGATTGAACAGATCGAAATCGCTATAGCGGAACTCGAAAAAGAGGCTGCTGATTTAGACCTTGCTAAAAAGGCTATCTATGAAGCGCGGCAGTTCGCCAAGGAAATCACTGGCGATAACGTAGGTGCAGCGAAAAGAAGAATGACCAAGGATCTGAAGAAAGCCAGTAGAGCGGCTAAGAAAGGTGAAAGAGAAGAGGCGTTGTCCTATGCTCAAGCCGCACATGATATTGCTCTGACAGAGATAACACCAAATATGTTGTAGTTCGGTTCGTTTTAGATCAGGGTCAAACCGAGGAAAGAAGATCGGATTGACCCTGACTTATACCCCTGTTCAGCCTTTAATTCGTTCAATTTCTCCGTTACTCTCCTAGTTCAGTTTTTCTTTATTCTGGCAGTATAGGTTTGGTGATCCAAATCCTCAGTTCCCTCGCTATCGTATCTGGATTCTTTCTTTTTCTATAAAGAAGCTTGCTTTTTTCTCTTATATGTATAAATATACATGTATATTTATACAGCATAGTAGAGATGATTGCACTGACCGCTAAACAGCAAAAAATCCTCGCATTTATCAAGCAATCTATCGTTGAACGGCAGATGCCGCCGACGGTTCACGAGATTGCGGAATATATGGGATATCGCTCAGACAACGCAGCTTATCAACATTTGAACGCTCTCAAGAATAAAGGTGCTATCCGAATGGAAGGGCATTCACGGGGGATTACTCTGTTATCCCCTCAGGGTTTACCCGTTGTTGGGCAGGTCGCGGCAGGATCTCCGATCTTGGCTGAACAGAATATTGAAAACCATGTCATTGTCGAAGCTGGTGCTTTTCACCCTCGTGCCGATTTTCTACTTAAAGTAAAAGGTATGAGTATGCAGGATGCAGGGATTTGGGATGGTGATTTATTGGCGGTACATAAAACGCCAGTGGCAGAACAAAGCCAGATTGTTGTCGCCCGCCTTGGTGAGGAAGTCACCGTTAAACGTTTTTACCGTCATGGCGACAACGTGACGTTAGCGCCGGAAAACTCCGATTTTGAATCTATCCAAATTAATCTCAGCGAAACTGAACTGGTTATCGAAGGTGTGATGGCCGGATTGATCAGACAGCAGGAACAGGTAGTGTAATGGCCGATGAGCTCGGTCGGTTGATCGATACAACACCTTATTTATGGCGGGGTAATCAACCCCTATCCCAAAAGCTTGAGGTTTTCCCAAGCGGCTATCAAACCCTGGACAGGGCGTTGCCCAGTGGTGGTTGGCCTTTGGGAAATATTGTCGAGCTGTTACCGATTGCTGCGGGAATCGGTGAACTGCGGTTATTGCTTCCTATAATTAGAGATATTACCCGCAATCAAGGGTATGTGGTGATCATCAATACGCCGTATGAATTGTATACCCCGGCGTTAGTGAATGCTGGAGTGGAATTGGATTATGTTCTACGGATAACCCCCAAAAACAGGAAAGATGCTTTTTGGGTGGCAGAAAAGGCATTAGTGACTGCCGCTTGCCGGATGGTATTGTTATGGCCGGATGGTTTCGCCGACGCAGCAGGGCAGAGTAAGCGTTATATAGATCATCGGTTGACCCGGCGATTACAGGTTGCGGCTCGCAGTGGAAATTCTATTTTGATGTTATATCGCTTTGCCAGTCATGGTGGTCGCGGGGCTATGAATAAAACACCCTGGGCTACAATCAGGCTATTACTTACCGCTATGGAAGGGGGGCTTAAACTAGATGTGGAAAAAGCAATCGGTAGTCATCGGCAAAGTACAATTCGCTTGTGTTGGGATGATGCATCCTAAAAGTGCTACAGATCTTTTTTCTCTGCCGGAGAGTGGCGTTCATGAGAAGACGTTACACCAAACTATTCCATTAGCTCATACGCCTACAGTAACGACACAATTATGGCTATGTATTTATCCGAATCTTTTGGCTGTGGATGCAGTAGCGCCTAATACCATGGAGCCTACCCTGATCAGTGAAGAAAATGGTGGTCGTCTATTTGTGGGAGCTTGTAATTTAGCAGCGGAAAAATACGGGATTACTGCCGGTATGTCTCTGACTGCCGCGCTATCGCTTTATCATGAGATTGTGGTTTTGCCTCGAGACTTGATGGCTGAACAACAGATACTTAATCAATTGGCGGACTGGACTTTAGGCTTGTCAAGCCGGGTCAGTATCTATGCAGGTGAGAGTCTTGTCATTGAAATAAAAGGAAGTTTACGCCTTTTTGGTGGTTTGAAAACGCTGTATGAGCAGGTGACAAAAGGAATTAACGCTTTCGGGTTGAGTTACAAAACCAGTATGGCGCCTACGACCAAAGCGGCTTTTTGGCTTGCTAAATGGGGAAATGGACAGCAGATAGAGAGTATGGAAGAACTACCCTCCACATTGCGACCGTTGTCTATTAATGTGCTGGTTCAGGATGAACGCCAGTTATTAAGGCTTCAGCATAGTGGCATAACAACGTTAGCGGATTTTATGCGGTTACCTCGTGATGGCGTGGCCCGACGTTTTGGTTCTGCTGCCCTGAAGACCTTGGATCAGGCCATAGGCAGGCAACCTGAGCCATTGAAATGGTATCAGTCACCTTATCGGTTTTCAAAAACCCGGGAATTGTATCAGCCTGTTTCGGATTTTAGCTTGATCAAACCCATAGCTGTAGCACTTTTAAAAGAGTTTGAAACGTATTTATGGCAACGGCAAGCCATTACACAACATATTCAATGCCGGTTAATACATCGGGATGGGAGTGAGACCGTAGTCCACGTAAAGTGCAGCCAGGGTAACTGGCAGGCTGACCATTTTTTCCCATTGCTGGAAGAGCATCTAGGGCGGTTACATTTGTCCGAGGATGTGGCCGCAGTTACTCTTTTCGTGGATCGGATTCAAACTGACTTGACGGCATCACAGCTTGATCTTTTCGATACAACTGTGGGTGATGAACAAAATTGGCGGCAATTTCTGGAACAAATAGCTGCTCGTCTGGGGCAGGATGTCATTCAGTGTCCTCTGGCTTGTGCTGATTATCGGCCAGAGCAGGCTATCGCCGGAACTTTTCCACAGTTGCGAAGAAGTACCAGAACCGGGTGTTCACGCCCTTTGTGGTTACTCAGTCGTCCCGAACTGTTGGCCCAATCCCGGAAGGACTTGGAAATTATTCCCGGAATAGAACGAATCGAGCAGGGTTGGTGGGATGGGGACGATGTACGACGGGATTATCAAATAGCCCGTGGTTTGTATGGTAACAAGCTGTGGATCTATTTTGATCGATGCCAGAAGCACTGGTTTTTGCAAGGGTATTTTGGCTAAAGCAACCGAGAATAATGGATTCTTGTCCATATGCCGAGCTCCACTGCCTGAGCAATTTTACCTTTCTCAGGGGGGCATCCCATCCTGGAGAACTCATTATACGGGCAGTAGAACTCGGTTATCGGGCGTTGGCAATTACCGATGAATGCTCCCTGGCGGGTGTGGTGCAGGCTCATAGAGCAGCGAAAGATAAAAATATAAAGCTCATTATCGGTAGCGAATTTCATTTAAAGGAAGGGTTACGGCTGGTGCTTCTGGCGACCAATCGAGTCAGTTATGGTGCGCTATCCCGCTTGATTACCAATGCTCGGAATAGTAGCGAAAAAGGCACTTATTCCCTCACCCGAAGTGAGCTGGAATCGTGGGTTCCAACCGGATGTATCGCCCTTTGGCCTGCTACCCTTGAATCATCAGCAGAAGAAGGCTTTTGGCTGAAGAAGTTATTTGAAGAGCAAAGCTGGATTGCCGTGGAATTACACCAAATGGCTGATGATGCCATTAAGATGGATCATCTGACTACTTTATCCCGGCAGACAGGTTTGCCTTTAGTGGCCAGTGGTGATGTGCATATGCATCAACGCAACCGTCGGCCACTTCAGGATACTCTTACTGCAATCCGGCTGGGTAAGCCGTTATCGGAATTGGGTCATGCGCTTTTTTCCAACGGCGAGCGTCACTTGCGGCCCCGTTCAATTCTGGCAAATTTATATCCATTGGCATTACTTGCTGAGACGGTTCGGATTACAGAA
>JAZGGE010000217.1:0-6234 GCA_036480195.1 Methylococcales bacterium | reverse complement strand
TCCGACAGACTGAATATTGGCGGGAATCTTATCTATCGGTACTTGCGTTGATTGTATTGGTGTAACTGGAACACCAACGACTTCAATATTTTCCAGCTCGGCAACACCTGCCGACCGATCCGCCGCGTCTGCGATTCCAGTTAAAAAAGCGATCAGGGTGATGAGACCACCCCATCGTATGTTAGTAATATTAGACATTGCCTCCCCACGAACTTAATTTGTGCCGAAACGTTTACGAATCAGCTTTATTCGACCTGGATCCGTGAGTCCATGACAGCGCAGAGCACAAGCTCTTGTTTCCACAGCAGTTCAAAAAATGCCCGCTTACCCGATGGGTGAAGCTAAGATTTTTTGATTCCACTGCAAAACCAATATCTTGTACTCTACATCCGCCCTGGACTCACGAACCCAGGTTAGATATAGAGGAAGAATGTTAAGGGAATGTGGCAAATTAAAACATAGGAATTATTCCTAATATCTGTTTGGCGAAGGACGATCACCCCTGGATAACCTCACTCCACCGCCAGCTTTTATTGATTTCTTGGGTTCGTTGTCCTTTTAAAACCAATCGAAGTTCAACTATTTCCGGCTTGAAACCCTCAGGCCATTTCATGGTAGCGGAAAGCAATTGAAACCTTTTGAATTGAAAATCAATGGCAGGCTGCCGCCGTGTATCAACATCTTCGAACTCGACTGACTGATCTTCTCCATTCACTGTGCCTTTGAATGTAAAATAAGCTTTACCTTTTACATACCCTTTTATCTTGGCTCCCTTGGAAAGTCCTAGCCGGAAATTCAGTTCAGGATTTTTAAATACCCGCAAGGTTGGAATGACAAGTGCCACATTATTTACGGTCGGTTCAATAATTTTACGGTAGAAAGCCAGTTCGTCTTTGAGTTTCGCGACTTCTGCATCCAGCTCTTGCATGCGCCTTTGAGAATCATCGACTACGAAGCGATCAATCTTGCTGGAACTTTCCATCATCAACACATTGCGCTGAAATTCAATCTTTTCAACCTCAAGACCATCGATTCGTTTTCGAAATACCTTATTCTCATGAATCGCTTTAACACTTTCGGATTCGAGCCATATCCCACCAAACAACGACCCAATCAGGAACACCACGATGGCTACAATCATGCTCAAGCCCCATAAATGCCAATAGGATTTTGTTCGAGCGGCAGAAGGAGCCATTGATTCTATTGCTGAATCTTTCACTTTCAATATATTATTTCTAATATTTCAATGTTTAATGACTTTTCTTCCGAAGGACATCAGGGGTAAAGGCCAGTCATCGGCAATCCTTGGCCCTCGTCTAGCCCAAATACGATGTTCATAGCCTGAACTGCTTGTCCAGCAGCACCTTTCACCAAATTATCGATCACTGACAGGACAACCACGACATTTTTCTGCCCAGGTTGATGAACTGCAATTTGACAGCGATTCCCTCCCCTCACGTCACAGGTATCGGGATGGGAACCTTCAGGAAGGACATCAACAAACGGCTCATCTACGTACCGATTCTCAAACAATTCTTGCAGTGAACTGTTCCGATCCGTTAAATAGCAGTAAAGCGTCGCATGAATTCCCCTTATCATTGGCGTCAAGTGCGGTACAAATGTCAACCCGACCGACCTTTTTGTTATAACTTCCAGTCCTTGCTCAATTTCTGGATGATGCCGGTGACCTTTTACGCTATAAGCTTTGAAACTTTCGCCAACTTCACTCATAAGGGAAGCAACCTGCGCTTTTCGCCCTGCTCCACTAACACCCGATTTAACATCAGCGATAAGATTATCAGAATCAATCAGTCCCGCTTCCAACAAAGGCAGAAATCCAAGCTGAACCGCTGTGGGATAACATCCTGGACATGCAACGAGCCGGGCGTTGACCAGGTCATTACGGTGAACTTCTGGCAATCCATAGACAGCTTCTTTCAGTAGCTCCGGACTCGCATGAGGCTCACCATACCACCTCTCCCAGTCATCCGGATTTCTTAACCGGAAATCCGCTGATAAATCGATTACTTTGACATCGTTGTCCAACAATGCTTTCGCTAGTTTCATTGCGATGCCGTGGGGCGTTGCGAAAAACACAACGTCACAACCGCTAAGCGCATCAACATTGGGTTGACAAAACACCGCATTGATAGCACCGCGCAACGAAGGATATACCTCATCAACCCTGCGCCCCGCATCGGCCCGTGATGTTACTACTTTGACAACAATCTGAGGGTGTTGGGTTAAAATACGCAATAATTCCACACCGGCATATCCGGTACCCCCTACAATTCCTGCTTTAATCGTTCGCGATTTATTCATTCCCACTCTGTAAAGATCCGCTATATCTACTGACAAATTCTAATCAATGCTTTTCACATTCAAGAATATCCGTTTTCAAATGCGGAAGTTATACCTTAATTACGTGGCATTGAAACCTATTAGTTGTCACGGTATTCAGATGCAATACGTTTAAAGTCCGATTCAATCCGTAGAAATACATCCACTATTTCAGGGTCAAAATGGCAGCCCTTTTGATTGGCGATATAATCAACCGCCTGCTCATGCTTCATCGGCGGCTTATAGACTCGCTTGCTGATCAATGCATCATACACATCACTGACTGCCATTAAACGGGCGCTAATGGGAATCTGTTCCCCTTTCAGTCCCTCCGGGTAACCACTGCCATCCCATTTTTCCTGGTGAGAATATGCGATTTCACGAGCATAACGCAAAAACGAGGTGCTACCTAACTCACGTTCAGCCCTTCTAATGGCATCCCCCCCATAAGTAGTATGTTTTTGCATTTCCGAAAACTCTTCCGTGGTCAGTTTGCCGGGTTTTTTTAGAATCCTATCGGGGACACCGATTTTTCCGATATCATGCAATGGAGCCGATTTAAATAAAAGGTCTATGGTTTCATCATCAAGAAAATCACTGAATTTTGGATGACTCTTTAACTGCACAGCAAGTAGTTTAAGATACCGCTGGGTACGAAATAAATGGGCGCCGGTTTCATTGTCTCGGGTTTCAGTAATGGACGCCATGCTGAAAATTGCCGCATCCTGAGTCAATTGGATTTCCCGTGTTCGAGCGGCCACTATGTCTTCTAAATACCGGTTTTGGTTCTCAACTGCCGCCAAAGCCTGCTTCAGCGCCATATGAGTTTTCACTCGGGCTTTGACTGTAGGCGCTGATACAGGCTTCGTAATATAGTCTACCGCACCAAAATCGAAGGCCTTGATCTCCGCATCAAGATCTGTGTTAGCGGTTAGAAAGATAACTGGGATACCACGCCACTCAGGATGCCTTTTAATCTGGGAGCACACCTCATATCCATCCATTTCTGGCATTACAATATCAAGCAAAATAAGATCAGGTAAAATCTCTGCTACGATCTTCAACGCCTGTTTACCGTCATTTGCAACGTGCAGTTGATAATCTTGCTGCAACAGGTCTACCAGAATATTCAAGTAAAACCGTTCATCATCTACAATCAGTATATTACCCTGTTTTAGCATGTCTCCCTCTTTCCTGTGTCATGAAATATGCACACTCGGCGACAAATAATATTTAAAATGGTGTAAAGTCATGCTTACGTATATCCACCAGTTCGCGGTGATGAATTTTCTCCTTACATAACAATATCGATAGATAGAGCGGGGTTCTCACAGATCATGTTGTTGGGCAGGTTTGAACTTAAGAACCCTGCAACAACATATGTCCTCATTTCCCCTATAGATCCTCGCCACGAAATAGCCAATTCCATCTGCGGAAAATACAAATTTGAGAACGGGTTCGCATTTCAAACAAGAGCTAACATAATTAAAACAAAAAAGCCACGCCCATCTCATCTCATAGTCTACGCTTGAATACACAAACCACAAAATTAGTTCATACTATGCCACAGAAATCCATACCCATGAGTGTAAGAGTATCTAAAGAAGACGCTCAATTCATTACATCACTAAATGTTCCCGGCGCTTCAAGTCCAAGTGACCGGCTCAGATCTATTATCCGTCAGGCTCGTGAAAATCACGAAAAGAAGCATGACTATGAAAGTACATCGGAAAAGATCCGAAGCTTAATGGAACCCGGCCTGGCCAGAGTTCGTACTGCGGAACAGGATCTCGACATGCATTCGCAATTGTTTACCCATGTTTGCGACTGGATCCCCGATACCTTAGCGTTATTAGTAGATTTGACCCAGAACGAAACTGAACAACCTCTCGAAGCCGGTCAACTTCTCAAGCTCGAAAAACAGGTAACAGATCGGGTATTTCGGTTGGTCGAGCAAATTTTTCGTCTCGGTATTACTGAACATTGCCCTTGTTATGAACCGAGTATTATTTCGCAACGGATTCAACCTTCCTTGGATCTGGCGAAAGTAATAACCGATTCAATGGACAGGAAAAAATAGTCAGAATTTGATTCTAAGGAATCTACATATACCTCTCGCGCTCAAGAATACCCATTTTTAGCGCGCATCTTTTCGTGAAGATATTCGTTGTAGAACCTTGAAAGAGATGACTCTTCCTATGGTTCTACACCTAGCTCTTCACGAAAATCTACCCACTCAAAACGGACATTCTTGAACGCGAAAGGTATAAAAAAATTCTCGAACTGACTTGATCAATTTAACTCGGTTCAAGATAGGAAAATACTTTCCACGAGGCTATTTTCCTACTTTGAACTGGGTATTTGCCTCATAATCATTTGGTTGCAGAACTTCTGCCCCAATCAACCCGCATAGCGGATGGGGTTGATCGATACTTCTACTTCCCTGTATCATTCTTACAACCTGTAGTTCCCCTGACCCTGTATAGCGTCAGCTTCACCTATCCCTCCACCGACAGGGAGTCATCATCAACAAACTCATACTCCAGAAAAGATTCTGCTGGCTGCGTCAGCTACTTTTTCTTACCATTCATTAAATTAGCAGCTTTTTTCGATGAAAATACCGGACTTCACCTAAGTGCCTTACGCCTTTAGATATTGACATTTTATTAGAAAAAATCCACTCTACTCGTGTGGGGGATTGTTTGGGGGAATTTCTCTGCTTCAAGTTAGGACATTTCCCCAACAACAAAACAAGATTACCCTTCTTTTTAATCAGGTATCTAAATACACTGGATTTAATCAGAAATGAGGAGAAAATAATATGAAGAAGCCTGTTAAGAGCTGGCTCATAGCTGCAAGCGTTGTATCTGTGTTGGCTGCTCCGGGAATATCCCAAGCGAACAATGAAGTCATTAAGTTGACAAAAGACGCCTCCAACTGGGCCACTTGGGGTGGCGACTATGCCGGTACGCGCTTTAGCAAACTTAAACAAATCACCAAGAAGAATGTCAAAAACCTGCATCCGGCGTGGACTTTTTCAACCGGTGTCCTGCGGGGTCATGAAGGCGGCCCATTGGTTGTCAATGATATACTGTATGTTCACACACCTTTTCCCAACAAAGTTTTCGCAATCAAGCAAGCCGATCAAACTATCATTTGGGAATACGTGCCCACTCAAAATGCTGATGAAACCATTCCGGTCATGTGCTGCGATACCGTAAATCGTGGTCTGGCCTATGGGAATGGTAAAATCTTTCTGCAGCAAGCTGATACCACGTTAGTAGCATTAGACGCCAAGACGGGTAAAAAAGTTTGGGCAGTTAAAACGGCAGATCCTAAAGTTGGTGCGACGACGACTGCTGCTCCTTTAGTCGTAAAAAACATGGTTCTTGCCGGTGTTTCGGGCGGGGAATTTGGTGTTCGGGGATATTTGGCAGCTTACGATATTAAAACTGGTAAAGAACGCTGGAAAAAATTTAGTATGGGTCCAGATAAGGAAGTTGGCCTTGATCCTAAAAAGACCACTTCCATGTTAAAGCCTGTTGGTAAAGACTCCAGCCTAAAAACCTGGGAAGGTGATCAATGGAAAATCGGAGGCGGTACAACATGGGGTTGGACCAGTTACGATCCGGATTTAGACCTTATCTATTATGGCTCAGGCAACCCAAGCACCTGGAACCCGACTCAACGTCCCGGCGACAATAAGTGGTCAATGACCATTTGGGCCCGCGATGCGGACACCGGTGTTGCTAAATGGGTTTACCAGATGACCCCCCATGATGAATGGGACTATGACGGTATTAACGAAATGGTTTTAGCCGATCAGAAAATTGATGGTAAAACCCGCAAAACCTTGGTTCATTTTGACCGTAACGGATTCGGATATACCCTTGA
>JAZGGE010000216.1:0-15219 GCA_036480195.1 Methylococcales bacterium | reverse complement strand
ACGCTGAGTAAGAGTTTTGAGAAACCCTTTTATATCAAAACCACTTGACTCTGCTGCGTTTTCGTTCATACCTCTGAGAAAGATTTTTCTTGGTTTACTCAGTTTTCGTAGTCATTTTTCTGATCGTTCGAAAAACATCCTTAAACATTGCTTCAGTAAGTCGACCAGTCTGTGTATTGTAACGGCTACAATGATACGAATCGACTAGATGCCGATTTTTATCAAGTTGATGGACTTTACCATGGCCAAACGGATAATTCTTTATTTTTTCGCCACTGGCCTTCACCACCGCTTTATGGGCTATTACACCGAGCGCAAGGATAATCGCAGAGTTGGGCAAGCCCGCTAATTCTGATTCTAAAAATCCATTGCAATTTGCTATTTCGCTTCCAATGGGTTTATTTTGTGGGGGAAGACATTTAACTGCATTAGTAATCCTGCAATTCTTCAGCTCCAACAAGTCTTGTGCTGAATTCGATTCTGGTTGATTGCTAAAACCAAATTCGTAAAGTGTACGATATAGCAGAATACCAGCAAAATCGCCAGTGAAAGGCCGACCGGTTGCATTTGCGCCATGCATTCCCGGTGCGAGACCGACAATAAGAAAATCGGCATCGGGATCACCAAATGGAGCGACAGGAAGTCCATGATAGCTTGGATATTCTTTTCTGACTTCGGTTAAAAAGTTGGCTAACCTTGGACAAAGACTGCAATCAAGACTAAAAGACGACATAGTATTCACGTAAATTAGAGTTGGCGAAAAAAAAGGGCCGATAGGCCCTTTTTTAGATGGATTGACTATATATGCTTGAGGATTAGACCTCTTTCATCGTTAATCTTACTCTTCCCTGCCGATCTATTTCCAATACCTTTACTTTCACGGTATCGCCTTCTGACAATTTATCACTCACTTTTTCGACCCGCTCTTCGCAAATCTGGGAAATATGAACCAATCCATCTTTGCCTGGCAAAATAGTGACGAATGCGCCAAACTCCATAAGTCGAACCACCCGCCCTTCATAGACCTTTCCTACTTCGACTTCCGCCGTCAATTCCTCTATTCGCTTGCAAGCTTCTTCCCCTGCCAGCTTGTCCACTGAGGCGATCTTTACTTCACCATCATCATTAATATCAATGGTAGCGCCCGTTTCTTCCGTTAATGCCCGAATCGTTGCACCACCTTTTCCAATAACATCCCTAATTTTGCTGGGATCAATTTTAATGCTAATGATCCTTGGCGCAAAATCCGACATTTCGCTACGGGTTTCTGAAAGCGCCTTATTCATTTCACCCAGAATATACAATCGACCATCCTTAGCCTGAGCTAGTGCTTCCTTCATGATATCGCCGGTAATACCGTCGATCTTAATATCCATCTGCAGTGCGGTAATACCTTCCGCTGAACCTGCAACTTTAAAATCCATATCGCCCAAGTGATCTTCATCACCCATAATGTCAGACAGAACTGCGTATTGATCGTCCTCTTTGATAAGCCCCATCGCAATACCAGCTACCGGCGCTTTAACTGGCACACCCGCATCCATCAAGGCGAGGCTGGTTCCACATACGGAAGCCATGGAACTGGATCCGTTAGATTCGGTAATTTCAGAAACCACACGAATAACGTAGGGATACGATTCATCTGGTACTACCGCTTGAATTCCACGTTTTGCTAACCGGCCATGGCCTATTTCCCGACGTTTAGGTGAACCAACCATCCCCGTTTCACCAACACAATAAGGCGGGAAATTATAATGCAACATGAAGGGACGCTTATGCTCCCCCTCAATAGCATCAATAATTTGCGCATCTCGCATGGTTCCGAGTGTTGCAGCAACAATTGCCTGGGTTTCACCGCGGGTAAAGAGAGCGGACCCATGAGCACGTGGCAATATGCCAGTTCGAACAGAAATCTGCCTCACATCATCGATACTGCGACCATCAATTCGCTTATCTCCCGCCAATATCCTGCCACGAACGGTTTCTTTTTCCAACGTCTCAAAAGCAGAGCGCAGGGTCGCCTCATCAACTCCTGACTCTTCATCAAGGAGTTGCTCGATCAGTGAAGAGCGAATTTCTTTAAGCTTCGACTGACGGGTTAGTTTATCCGCTATTTGGTAGGCATTCTTGACTTCTTCCAGGGCTGTCTGCTCCACAGCTTGTTTGACTGATTGATTGGTTTCAGGAGCTGACCAGTCCCATGCGTCAACCGCAACCTCTTTTGCCAACTCTCGAATTGCAGTTATGGCAGTTTGCATTTGTTCATGGCCAAACAAAACGGCACCCAACATAACTTCCTCAGAAAGTTCTTTCGCTTCTGACTCAACCATAAGAACGGCATTTTCAGTACCCGCTACAATTAAATCCAGTTGTGATGCATCTAATTCGGACTTATCTGGATTCAACAGATACTGCCCGTCTATATACCCTACTCTAGCGGCTCCAATTGGACCATTAAAGGGTAAACCGGAAATAGCCAGAGCAGCTGAAGCTCCAAGTAACGATGGAATATCAGGATCGATCTCAGGGTTTAGAGACATGACTGTCGCCACGACCTGAACTTCATTAATAAATCCATCGGGGAATAACGGCCGCAACGGTCGATCAATCAATCTTGAGGTGAGAGTTTCTTTCTCAGAGGGCCTTCCCTCCCGCTTAAAAAATCCCCCAGGTATTTTCCCCGCCGCATAGCTTTTTTCCTGGTAATTCACTGTCAACGGAAAAAAATCCCGTCCAGGTATCGCTTCACTCTTTCCCACCACCGTAACCAATACCATAGTACCAGCAATATCAATCATGACGGCCCCATCCGCTTGCCGTGCTATCTCGCCGGTTTCAATGGAGACAGTATGCTGACCATACTGAAACTCTTTTCGAATTAGTTTCACAACGCGTTCCTTAACTTTATATATTTAATTGTTTATTATCTACGCAACTCGAGACGCTTAATAAGCGAATGGTATCGATCCACATTCTTACCCTTAAGGTAGTCAAGAAGCTTACGCCGTTGGTTAACCAAACGAAGCAGCCCCCTTCGTGAATGGTGATCCTTTTTATGTTCTGAGAAATGCGGCGTTAAATGGTTGATCCTGGCTGTAAGAAGAGCAACCTGCACTTCTGGGGATCCTGTGTCATTTACCGCTAATTGATATTCATTTATAACGGACTGTTTTTGTTCGGCACTAAATGGCATCTATGCTTACTCCCAAGATATATTCAAATAATTCGTATGATTTTATAACGTAAAACCTTTATGTACAAGTAGTTATCCAATAACCAGCATTTTTAACCTGGATCCGTGAGTCCAAAGCGGATGCAGCGTGCAAGATATTGGTTTCACAGTAGAATCAAAAAATCTTAGCTTCACCCATCGGTTAAGCGAGCATTTTTAGAACCACTGTGGGAGCAAGAGTTGGTGCTCTGCGCCGTCATGGACTTCACGGATCCCGGTTTAATGCAGCATTCGTCTTGGAGCAACTCGCCCATCCTCTAACATCTCTCCAATTCCGAAAAATACATTTTGCGCATTACGAAGCCTGACTCGCCCTTTAGACGGCGAATTTGGAGTATGAACCGGCTTGCCTTGCTTCAAGTAGTAAACCAAATCTTCTGTCAGTGTTAGTACTGGCCAAGATAAAATGGCGTTTTCCGTAGGTAGAAGACAGCAAAGGACATCCCCGGATTCCTTCTTAGTCTGTAACTCGGCGAACGAAATTGCTTCAGAAACATCAAACGCCCCAACCCGGGTACGATACAACGTATCTACATGCGCACCACAACCAAGCGCATCACCTATATCTTCTGCCAGAGTGCGAATATAAGTCCCTTTTGAACAACAAACATCCAAATCCAGAAGCCCGTCGCGATAGTGACGATATTCAAGCTTTCGGATAAAAATATCCCGTGGTTGGCGCTTCACTGTTATCCCTTTCCGAGCCAATTCATACAAACGAATACCATCTTGTTTTAGAGCTGAGTACATTGGGGGTACTTGGGATACTTTACCAACAAAACGTGACAAAACAAGCTTTATATCATCAACACAAAGTGATTCCAAGGAATTCTTTTCGACCACATCGCCTTCAACATCACCAGTAGTTGTCTTGACTCCCAACCTTATGGAAACGCGGTATTGTTTATCGGTATCAAGAAGAAAAGATGAAATTTTTGTCGCCTCTCCCATGCAAATAGGCAATAGACCGCTCGCGAGAGGATCGAGACTTCCTGTATGTCCCGCCTTCCCTGCCCCCAAAAGGCGTTTTACTTCCTGCAATGCACCGTTAGAAGAAATACCCACCCTTTTGTCTAACAGCACAATTCCATTGATATTATTATTGTTTGATGATTTCCGCCGACCCATAATCAATCACTATTATAACGTAGATTGCTGATCAAATCAGAAAGTTCCATGCCCTTTTTTATAGAGTCATCAAAAATAAATTTAAGTTCCGGAATGACTCGCATTTTCAACCGATGCCCTAGCGCATGGCGAATAAAGGGTACTGCTTTATTTAAGACAAGCATACTCTCTTCATCATTGCCCTTTATTACACTGACATAGACTTTGGCAACAGACAAATCTCGAACTACTCTGGCTTCATTGACCGTCACAAACCCAAGGCGAGGATCCCTTAACTCAGTTTGAATAATAGTGGCGATTTCTCTTTGAAGCTGCGATGAAACCCGTTCGCTCCGGCTAAATTCTCTCACCTGGATCTCTAGATACTCTTAACTATGTAGTAATTTAGGCTAGTCACATTTCTACAACGTAGGTGCAACTTCTACCCTTTCAAAAACCTCTATTTGATCTCCAACCTTTACATCATTGTAGTTTTTTACCGCAATTCCGCATTCCGTTCCCGATTTAACATCAGCAACATCGTCTTTGAAACGACGTAAGGATTCTAACTGTCCTTCATAAATTACGACGTTATCACGTAAAACCCGGATAGGTAAATTGCGTTTGACACTACCCTCGACCACCATACAACCCGCTACAGCGCCCAGCTTTGAAGAACGATAAACCTCTCTCACGTCGGCAACACCAACGATCTGTTCCTTAAACTCGGGAGCGAGGAGCCCTGTGATGGACTTTTTAACCTCATCAAGCACTTCATAAATTATGCTGTAGTAATGAAGATCGATGCCTTTTTCTTCGATCAATTTTCTTGCGCTGGCATCCGCCCGAACATTGAAACCAATGACAATTGCCTCCGATGCAAGCGCCAGGTTGGCATCTCCTTCATTGATACCTCCAACACCTCCAGAGACGATTATGACACGCACTTTTTCAGTAGATAAACTTACTAAAGATTCTCGAAGCGCTTCATAGCTCCCATGCACATCTGCTTTGAGGATAACGTTAAGATCGGTTACCTCACCCTCTTGCATTCTAGAAAAAACATCGTCAAGTTTAGCTGCTTGCTGTGCCCCAAATTTGCTAGAACGAGTTTTCTCTTCTCTAAATACCGCCAATTCTCGTGCTCTTTTCTCGTTTGGAGCCACTAGAAAGTCTTCTCCAGTATTAGGTATACCTGATAACCCTAATACTTCTACAGGAGTAGAAGGCCCAGCTTCTTTGATGGCTTTACCATTTTCATCAAACATAGCCCGAACACGACCATAATGCTCGCCTGCCAAGAGAATATCGCCTTTAGTTAAAACACCTGCCTGAACGAGTACAGTAACGACCGAACCTCGTCCTTTATCCAGCCTGGATTCGATCACTACACCTGTTGCAGCAGTTTCTTCGGGTGCTTTAAGCTCAAGGATTTCAGCCTGCAGCAAAATAGCACTAAGAAGTTCATCTATCCCTTGCCCTGTTTTTGCAGAAACATTAACAAACTGGGCATCACCACCCCATTCTTCAGGAACAACTTCCAGGGCGACAAGTTCTTGCTTAACCTTATCGGGTTCAGCTTCCGCCTTATCAGTCTTGTTTACTGCAACTATTATCGGGACATTAGCCGCTCTTGAATGCTCCACTGCCTCTTTAGTTTGAGGCATAACGCCATCATCTGCCGCGACAACTACAATAACAATATCAGTGACTTTTGCACCTCGTGCCCGCATCGCAGTAAACGCTGCATGTCCCGGTGTATCGAGAAAGGTAATTTCACCATGATCGGTTTTTACCTTGTATGCCCCGATATGCTGGGTAATTCCTCCCGCTTCTCCTGCGGCAACGCGACTACTACGAATGTAATCTAAGAGGGAGGTTTTACCGTGATCCACATGCCCCATGATTGTCACAACCGGCGCCCGAGGGTTCTTCTCAACATCGTCTTGTTTCAAGCTTGAAAGCATGTCGTCTTCCATATCCGTATCGCTTTGCGTCGTAGCCTTATGCCCCATTTCCTCAACGACAAGTATTGCTGTTTCCTGATCAAGGATTTGATTAATCGTAGCCATAACACCGAGTCCCATTAATGCCTTAATCACTTCAGCGGCCTTCACTGACATTTTTTGGGCTAAATCTGAAACACCGATACTTTCAGGAATGCTAACTTCATGGATGATAGGTATCGTGGGTTTTTCAAACCCATGCTTGCCACCGTTCGGAGCGACCCTAGGTACCCGCGTTTTAATTTTTTTCTTGCGCCGCTTTCGACCTTCGGAAACATGCAACCGCTCAACCCCTGTTCCCGGAGTATTTTCTTTCGATTGCTTACGTTTTTCCGATTGCCGTTTTAGCTCTTCTTGTCGAGCGATATTTTCCAACCGTTGTTTTTCCTCTTCTGCATTCTTTTCTTCTTTTCGCCGTTGCTCTTCCGCTTCCTGATCCTTTGCCTTTTTTTCCTCGTCTAAACGGCGCTCTTCGAATTCAAGCTTTTTAGCTTCTTCTTCGCGTTGCTTTTCTTCTTCCGCCAACCGAAATTGTTCTAGTTCTAGTTCCTGCTTGCGATCCGCTTCTTCCGTATTAATTCTACGTTCTTGGTCTTCTAATGCTCTTTTCGCCTTTTCAAGTTCTTTCTCTCGTTCTTGATTATCCCCCAGTTCGCTACGCTTAACATAGGTACGGCGCTTTCTAACTTCTATGCTTACTGATTTGGTTTCATGGCCAGGTACCCGCCTTTGCTTCAATTCACTTACGGTTCTCCGTTTAAGGGTAACTTTTTTGGGCAAGCTACCTCCTCCACTTGTTACTTTGCCATGAGTCTGTCTTAAATGGCTCAGCAATTTCACTTTTTCGCTATCACTCAATTCATCATCAGCACCAGAACCTTGCAAACCGGCTTCTTCCAACTGTGACAAAAGACGCTCCAGGGATATCCCGACTACCTCAGCGAGTTGTCTTACTGTTACTTTTGACATAAAACCTACCCCTATTTACCCGCCTTTTCTTCTGCAAACCATGGCGCACGCGCCGTCATAATTAAACTTGCTGCCCGTTCTTCATCTATCTCGTCTGCTTCCATCAACTCATCAGTAGACATATCCGCCAGATCTTCCATTGTACGAATTCCCTGACTCGCTAATACAAAGGCCAGTTCTCTATTCATACCTTCCATTTCCAGTAATGATTGTTCAGGTTCATTGGAATCCAATTTTTCTTCAACTGCGATTGCATTGATTAACATGGCATCTTTGGCTCTATCTCTTAACTCTTCGACGATCTGCTCATCGAATTCTTCTATTTCCAGCAATTCCTTTGCGGGTACGTAGGCCAGTTCGTCTGCGGAAGAAAAACCCTCTTGAGCCAAAATAGCAGCCACTTCCTCATCGACGTTGAGCTGCTCCATAAATTGTTGCACCAGCGTCGCCGTTTCAGAATCAGATTTATCTTTCGCCTGAGCCTCTCCCATGACGTTTAATTCCCACCCGGTCAACTCCGTCGCCAACCGCACATTCTGTCCACCCCGACCAATTGCCTGAGAAAGACTTTCTTCTTCTACAGCAACATTCATGCTGTGTGAATCCTCATCTAAAACTATTGAAGAAATTTCTGCCGGTGCCATTGCGTTAATGACAAATTGTGCATCATTTTCATCCCAAAGAATAATGTCAACCCGTTCCCCCGCTAGTTCGTTAGATACTGCCTGAACACGCGACCCGCGCATTCCAACACAAGCACCAATAGGGTCGAGACGTAGATCATTACTTTTTACCGCAATTTTCGCTCTTACCCCAGGGTCTCGAGCTGCACTGATGATATCGATCAATCCTTCATTTACTTCAGGTACTTCCAGTTTAAAAAGAGCAATTAAAAATTCAGGCGATGTCCGACTAACGAAAAGTTGTGGTCCCCGAACTTCAGAGCGAACTTCACGTAAGTAACCACGAACGCGGTCACCCGCGCGAAAGTCTTCTCTTTGGATCGTTTCTTCCTTAGGGATTAAAGCTTCTACATTCCCTCCCAAGTCAATAAAAACACTCCCACGTTCAATCCGTTTAACAATACCTGCGACTAATTCTCCAATCCGGTCACGATAAGCCTCGACAATTTTTTCCCGCTCCGCTTCACGAACTTTTTGTACGATAACCTGTTTGGCAGCTTGAGCGCCGATACGGCCATATTCAATTGAGTCCATGTGTTCTTCAATGTAATCACCCAACTGAATAGTGGAATTGGTCTTTTGAACCTGCTCCAGAAATATCTGTTTTTCCGGAAATTCAGGGGCTTCAGGAAATTCTTCATTCGGTTCAACAACTTCCCAGCGACGGTAGGTTTCGTAACCTCCATCGTTTCGGTCTATTGCAACCCTAACCGTTATCCTGTTATCAGCGTGTTTAGCAGTTGCCGTTTCAAGAGCAGCTTCCAATGCGCCAAAAATAACTTCCTTGTCAATGTCTTTTTCATTTGAAACGACATCTACGACCAACAATATTTCTTTATTTGCCATCTCTGTTTCCAAAATAATTCAGATTCTGGTTTCTAAAGCTCTGGGATCAATCGCGCCTTAGCAATAGAGTCAAACGGTATTTCTAATAACTGTGCTTCCGTTTGGATAAGCACTACGTCACCCTCTAATCCACACAACTTACCCTTTATTTTCTTCTGCTTCTGAATCGGCGCTAGAAGCGTCATGTTCACTTGCCTATTCATGAATCGCCCAAAACTTTCCTGTGTAAAAAGTGGGCGATCCAAACCTGGAGACGATACTTCTAACCGATAATTTCCGGGAATAGGATCTTCTACATCCATCACGCCGCTAAGCTGATGGCTTACCTTCGAACAATCATCGACGACAATACCGTTTTTAGAATCAATATAAACACGAAGCAATCCATTTAGGTGATGTGGATTATATTCAATTCCTACGAACTCATAACCCAGCCCAGTCACAATCGGTTCAATTAGAGTTGTCAGTCTTACTGGTACCTGTCTCACAATTTTATAGCTATATCACAAATAAAAAATGGGCTCAATGGCCCATCACTTCTCTATCGCATAAAAACAAAAAGCCCCTCTGGGGCTTTACCTGACTTTGGTAGCGGGGGCAGGATTTGAACCTACGACCTTCGGGTTATGAGCCCGACGAGCTACCAGACTGCTCCACCCCGCGATTGATTCAGATGATTATAAGGAATTCTCGTTCTAATTTCAATCATTGGTGTATTTTCGTGGAGGGCTAGACGTAAAAGCATAGGAAGAATCGTGTCTTTCAGACTTCTGCAACGACGTTCTTCACAAAAAGATGTGAGCTGAAAATAGATATTCTTGGACACGAAGCATTTTCTTACCCAGTATCGCGGTAACCCGCGACTCAAATCAACACCATTGAAGCCTGTAATGCTGAAATACACGCCAGAGCGAAAACTCCTGCAATCACATCATCCAGCATAATCCCAAAACCACCCGCAACATGTTTATCTATTACACTAATTGGCCAAGGTTTCCATATATCAAATAATCGAAAAAGCACGAATCCAATAGCTATAGCCTGCCATGAAAATGGTACCGCCATCATCGTGATTAAGAAACCCGCTATCTCATCCCAAACAATACCTCCATGATCATGCACACCTAACATTTCGGAAGCCTTATCACAGATAAAAACTCCTCCAACCAAGGTAGCCACAAGCACGATGCCATAGACGACAGGATTTCCCAGCGAAACAAGTAAGTATATGGGGATCGCAGCCAATGTTCCAAATGTTCCTGGGGCTTTCGGCGCAAGACCGGATCCAAATCCAAAAGCTAGGAAAAGAACCGGATTCTTCAGTAAGTCTGTCAGGGACAACTGATCTGCTTCAATATTCATTATCTTTAGCGGGTTCTTTTCTTTATTGTTGGTTTTTCCGAAGCGTTACGCTATTCTTACCATCTTAGATGACCTTCAACTCTCCCATTTAAATCCCATGCAACTTGACAAATTCCTCGCCAAATTAAGCAACAGCAAAAAAATTCAATTTAGTGAAACGCTGTCGATAATTGACGAAAACTACAATTACTATCCGGTAAGATTCACTAATGGCATAGGGTCAGATACAATTGCAAACGATCCTGGCTGTAACGAAGGATCCTGTAAAATATTTTTTTTTGCCAAGCTGCATCAGCTCCCAAAGAACGTTACACTGACTCTTTTTGGCGATTATTACTGGCTAGAGGTCTTAAAAAAACCTACCGGGGATAATCACACCAACATCCGCAACTTCATCAAACACGGCTGGGAGGGTATCGAATTTTCGAATGAAGCACTCATTTTGCGGAAGTAACACGGTTTCTTCCTTGTTCTTTTGAGATATAAAGCGCATTGTCCGCAGCTGAAATCAAGTCTCTAATCGTCGATGTCTCGGTAGGAATCAATGAGGCAACTCCCAAGCTGATGGTTATATAGCTCCCTGTTGGAGACTGCGGATGAACCATTCTCTCTATCATAACGGCCTGCCGCAAACTTTCAGCGACTGCAACCGCGCCGGACTCTTCTGTTTCAGGGAGAACCACTGCAAACTCTTCACCCCCATAGCGTGCGGCCAAGTCATGAGATCGTCCAATGTGTTTGTTGAATAACCGACCAATAGCCCTTAGACAATCATCTCCCGCCTGATGTCCCATTAAATCGTTATACGCTTTAAACGCGTCTATATCTATCATTATCAACGACAAATGGCTATTAGATCGTAGTGCCCTTTTAAACTCCCTATCGATAGCATCATCGAAATACCGCCGATTGTACATCCCCGTTAGGGCGTCAATTCGGGTTAACCGTTTCAACTCCTCATTGGACTGCTTGAGTTTGCGGGCAATATTGAGCAATTCATTTTGGTGATGCTTACGCTGATCAATCTCTGATTTCAGACGTAAAGCTGACCGAATTCGTGCCAGCATCTCGATTTTATTAAAGGGCTTAGCTAAATAATCCATAGCACCTGCGTCAAACGCCTCTTCCAGATGACTCATATCTGTGCTTGCCGTTATCATAATAATCGGAATATCCTGGGTTCGAGGGTCTGACTTTATTCTCCGACATGCTTTAATACCGGGATAATTCGGCATTGTAACGTCCATTAAAATGAGATCAATTTCCGAAAGCTTGCTATGAGCTTTTTGATCCAACCCAAGCATTGAAAATGCCTGGTCAACCACATCTGTCATTACAACCTGGTAACCTTCCCCCTCAAGCCGAATTTTAAGCATCTTGCAGATACTTAAATCATCATCGACCACGAGTATGGTCATGCCGCCTGGCGTTGAGTCTATAAATTGATTTCTTATCATTTTCACCATAGCTTTATGGTACCTCAATCAACGGTCGCCATTTGTTAAAATGATCACAAATTACGGAAGTAACGCAGACATTTTGTTCCAGCTCAGGGCAGGAAAATTATGGCATACAAGCTGTATAACGCTTGTTCTAGCGTTGAATATGGAACAAAAGACGGCTTTTATAGGTTATTTTAGTGTAGGCTCCTAAGTATCAATATTCCACCAATTACGAGGACTACGACGACCCAACCAACTATGTTGATATAACGATGCAAGGTTTTTTCAAGCTTCTCCCCGCCCCAGGCGAGCAGAAAAGCAACCAAAAAAAATCGGGTGCCTCGACCGATGAATGATGCTGTCGTAAACGGTAATAATGCCATAGAAAGCGCACCAGCCGTGATAGTAAAGACCTTGTAGGGGATTGGTGAAAACCCTGCCAGAAATACCGCCCAAAAACCCCATTTGTCAAACCAGCTTTTTGCCTCTAGATACTTATCCCAATAGCCTAGTTTATGTAACCACGGTGTAATAGCTTCGAAAGAAAAATATCCGATAAAATAGCCGAACAATCCGCCAATTACAGATGCCAAGGTCGTGATGAAAGCAAACCTAAACGCTTTTTTAGGTTGTGCCATCGCCATGGGTGCCAGCATTACATCTGGGGGGATCGGGAAAAAAGATGATTCCGCGAAGCTGAGTGCTGCGAGATAACGGGTAGCATGTCGGTGTCGTGCCCACTGCAATGCTTTACTATAGAGTTTGGAAAACATATCGCCTGTCCTATTTTTTAGTATCGAGTTACAACCTTCGACTGACGATTCGGTTCGTGCTCATCCATTCCTCGCCCTCCTGTATTATTCAGGGCTAATTCTCCCAAATAATTTGCCTGCTTGCTTGTCTTTTTATCCCTATACTGCATTACAACTCCTGTTATATATTTTACGTCCAAGAGTACACTTTCATGTCGGTGGTTTTCGAGGAGGGCTAAGGCAAGGAGTGCAGCATATTGATTTACACCCCCTTTGAGACCACTTTGTAGTGCCGTAATGCGCCATTCAGTGAGATCCTGAACAGGTTCTTAGACAAACGCCTAACCGGAAACAAGTACGATGGCTATTATTGTAATCCTGAAATCATCGGAACAAAGGATACTGTTTCAATACTTTCAACTTCATATTCATTGCCACTGCGCACTATTTTCTTTAAAACTTGTCCGCTGCCATTTCCGACCGGAATTAGCATTACACCGCCCGGCGCTAATTGTTCAAGTAATGTTGGAGGAATATCTTTCGGTGCCGCCGCCACAACAATGCCATCGAAAGGTCCGTGCTCATCCCAACCCCAACCACCATCACTATATTTACTACTGACATTGTATAGTTTTAGTTCCTGCATAAGCCTGCGGGCGCGAATCTGTAGTGGCTTTATTCTTTCTACGGTATAAACCTTTGGTACCAGTTGCGCCAATATTGCTGCTTGGTAACCGGATCCTGTGCCCACATCGAGAACTTTGTTAGGCTTCACACCCTGCAATAAAACCTGGGTCATTCTTGCCACCATATAGGGTTGCGATATCGTTTGTCCGTGACCAATGGGCAGCGCTGTATCCTCATATGCCCGACTTGACAGAGCCTCAGCCATAAACAAGTGTCTTGGGGTGTTCAACATAACATCAAGCACCCCCGAGTGGTTAATACCCTGTTTTATTAACCTGTTAACCATTCTTTCACGGGTACGGCGTGAGGTCATACCGATACCTTGGTGCCGATGATTCATGCCGTTATTTCCGTAGGTAACCACTGGCCGACGGCCGTAAGCGTTTCATATCGGGTTAGATCGATTTGCAGTGGTGTTACTGACACATAATTCGCTCTAATCGCATGGAAGTCCGTGCCCGGACCGGCATCTTGTTCTGGCCCAGCCGGCCCCACCCAGTATATTTCCTGACCTCTAGGGTCTGTAGACTTTAGCACTGGCTCAGATTTATGTCGCTGTCCCAAGCGAACCGACTTATAGCCACGCATTTCGGCAAGCGGAACATCCGGAACATTAACATTTAAAATGGTATCTGGAGGTAATGGAGCTCGCTGGATCTTATTGAATAAGTCAACTGCAATTGCCGCGGCAGCATCCATATGTTTCGGCGTATCAATCGATGCTAAAGAAATCGCCACTGCGGGAAGCCCCAAAAAACGACCCTCAGTTGCCGCCGCGACCGTTCCGGAATAAAGTACATCGTCTCCCAAGTTAGCGCCATGATTGATCCCGGCAAAAACCATATTCGGCTCATCAACTAAAAGCCCTGTAATGGCCAAATGAACACAGTCTGTAGGGGTGCCATCGACCTTTATGAAGCCATTTTCCATCGTATTGGCATGTAGGGGCCGATCCAAAGTAAGTGAATTGCTCGCACCACTACGATTACGCTCTGGCGCTACCACATGAACCTCCGCACACTTCCCCAGAGCTCTTGCCAAATGGACTATGCCCTGCGCGGAGTAGCCATCATCATTGCTTATAAGAATCCGCATATATTTTCTGTTTGGTAAAAAAGTATATCATCGCCTTGACCAGTGAAGAGTATACATTAATACTCATCTATAAGCATCTGTTATTACAGACCTGACAACTTTTTCTATGGAAATCAGCTAATCCAAGTTATCATTATCTTATCCTTTATATTTGCCATGATTCATGAAGCTGTGCCACCCAAATCCATCGATGAGAATGAACGCCAACTGTTTAGAAATACAGTAGGTAAAGTCAAACCGCTAAAATCTAATAAAACTCTTCTTCGAACGGGAGACAAGCCTAAACCAGTACCCCGACGTCGCTCTATAGAACTTCATGCAATTCACGATAACTGTGGCCACCCTACGCTTCATCACGACGATTCGGTTAGTTTTATTGCCAATGGCGTTCGCCGTGATGTTATTAAAAACCTTCGCCGAGGCCAATATGAGATCGAGGCTGACCTCGACCTGCATGGGCAAACCGCCTATCAAGCCAAACAAACGTTACTGCAATTTCTACAATTTTCGACTCGCCATAGTCTACGTTGCGTCCATATTATTCATGGAAAAGGCTATCGCTCACCGGACAGTTATCCTATCTTAAAAAACAAGGTAGACGGTTGGCTAAGGCAACACCCCGATGTACTTGCTTTCTGCTCATCCACCCTCACAGATGGGGGGACAGGGGCAATTTATGTTCTGCTTCGGTAATATACCTCTCGCGCCCAAGAATACCCATTTTCAGCACGCATCTTTTCGCCAAGCGCGTCACTATGGAACCTTGAAAGAGATGACTCTTCCTGCGGTTCTACGCCTAGGAGTCTGTCCGAAAATATCTACCCACTCAAAACGGGTATTCTTGAACGCGAAAGGTATAATTAAGTTTACTCCACAATCGGCGCAAACTGACCCCGAACAGGGGGCTGTATGAGAATAGAGAATCTACTGGAAAAGCGAGGAACCTACATCAACGGAAAACTCCCTATCGGCGGCAGGAAGATCCAAAGCAAAACACCCCCAAGCAACAACCGATAGACAACGAAAGGCATCAAGCCA
>JAZGGE010000215.1:0-7599 GCA_036480195.1 Methylococcales bacterium | reverse complement strand
ATCTTGGGAGGTAGCCTATTTATGATCGAACGTGACTATACTTTCAATGAAAGCGTCGTCTATGGCGTGGGTAGCGGGTTTGGTTGGGCATTGGCGATTACTGCTATGGCAGGCATCAGAGAAAAACTGAAGTACAGTGATATTCCCGATGGTCTTCAAGGGCTGGGTATTACTTTTATTACTGCGGGCCTGATGTCGCTTGGTTTTATGGCTTTTTCTGGAATTCAACTCTAGAAGGTAAGATATAACATGCTCGAAATTCTTTTAGGCGTTTTCTTTTTTACGTTCATCATTGTTGCACTGGTCTTTTTGATTCTAGGGGCCAAGTCCAAACTTGTCGCGTCAGGCGATGTCGATATTTTAATCAATGATGAAAAAACGATTCATACTGCGGTTGGATCCAAGCTGCTCACGGCGCTTGGTGATGTAAGCCTGTTTGTGTCTTCGGCTTGTGGTGGAGGTGGAACCTGTGGACAATGCAGAGTCAAGGTTTTTGAAGGGGGTGGGGAAATTTTACCCACTGAGACTTCTTTAATTACCAAACGGGAAGCGAAAGAGGGCGATCGGTTGTCCTGTCAGGTAACCGTCAAACACAATATGAAAATCGAGGTTCCGGAAGAAGTTTTCGGAGTCAAGAAATGGGAATGTACAGTTCGCTCTAATCATAACGTCGCGACTTTTATTAAAGAGTTGGTTCTGGAGTTGCCAGAAGGTGAAAATGTTGATTTCCGTGCCGGGGGTTTTATACAGATTGAATGTCCAACTCATAATCTTAAGTATAAAGAGTTCGATATTGAGAAAGAATATACTGAGGATTGGGATAAATATGATTTGTGGCGCTATGAATCGGTTGTAAAACTACCCATTGAGCGAGCCTATTCCATGGCAAACTATCCTGACGAAAAAGGAATTATTATGCTCAATGTGCGGATAGCATCCCCACCGCCGGGATCTCCTGATACAGTTCCTCCCGGAATCATGTCATCGTACATCTTTAATCTAAAACCAGGCGACAAAGTAACTATTTCGGGGCCTTTCGGCGAATTTTTCGCCAAGGAAACTGACAAGGAGATGGTTTTTGTTGGAGGCGGAGCAGGGATGGCACCAATGCGATCACATATATTTGATCAGTTACGCCGATTGAAGACCAGGCGTAAAATGACCTTTTGGTATGGAGCCAGAAGCAAACGTGAAATGTTTTATATCAATGATTTTGATGAACTCGACAAAGAGAATAAGAATTTTAAGTGGTATTGTGCACTCTCTGACCCACAGCCCGAAGATAACTGGAAAGGGGAGACCGGATTTATCCATAATGTGCTCTACGAAAACTATTTAAAGGATCATCCCGCTCCTGAAGATTGTGAATTCTACATGTGTGGGCCTCCAATGATGAATTCAGCAGTGATTAAGATGCTGCTGGATTTGGGGGTGGAAGAGGACCATATCTTCCTGGATGATTTTGGCGGATAATAATAGTTTTCAAAAAAAACAGGGGAAAAGAGGAGTTTGGGTTGCCATTCTCCTCTTTTGTTTTTTAGGGGGCTGTTCAGACCAGAAGCGACAGCTGGATTTTCGCTATTCTGGTTGGACAATGGGAACTAGCTTTACCGTCAAAGTGAGTCAATTGCCGGATGGAGTAGAAAAAAAAAGACTAACAGAAGAGATTGATCAACGTTTGGTCGAGATTAACGATGTTATGTCTACTTACATTGATCATTCTGAACTTTCCCGATTGAATGCAAATTCCTCGACGGATTGGATTTCGATATCCCCGGAATTATTCTACGTGATTTCAGAGTCACGGCGAATAAGCGAAAGAAGTAGTGGTGCGTTCGATATTACTGTGGGACCGCTGGTTAACCTATGGGGGTTTGGGCCAGAGTATTCCGGTGAGAAAATTCCAGATGAGAGTGAAATAGCCGCTAAGCGGACAAATACCGGTTTTCATCATTTTATATTGCGGCAACCACCACCGGCCATAAAAAAGGATATCCCCAATTTGTCTCTGGATCTTTCAGGAATTGCAAAGGGTTATGGTGTTGATCAGCTGGCTGAATTGCTGGAGAGGGAGAAGATTCAAGATTATCTTGTCGAAGTGGGTGGGGAGATTCGGATAAAGGGACGGAAAATGGGCGCTAGCCCGTGGCGGATTGCAATTGAGAAACCCTTGGTCGATCAGCGTACTGTTCAGATGATTTTGGAATTGAGTGATATTGGTATGGCGACTTCAGGAGATTACAGAAATTATTTGGAAAAGGATGGGCAGCACTATTCCCATACGATCGATCCGACTAGCGGCTATCCTGTGACTCACAAATTGGCGTCAGTAACCGTATTGAGTCAATCTGCAATGCATGCAGATGCGATGGCGACCGCTTTTATGGTGCTGGGGCCGGATAAAGGGTATAGACTGGCGGAAGCCGAAATGCTAACTGCATTATTTATCATTAAGAATGAAAAGGGTTTTATTGAAAAAGCCACAACAGCGTTCAAAAAGTTAGTGGAGAAATAATATGACAATATTTATTATCAGTTTTATAGTGATGATCGTTATCATGGCGGGAATGGCCGTAGGGGTCATCTTTGGTAGAAAAGCGATTAAAGGGTCTTGTGGCGGGGCAAATAACGGAAACTGCGTTTGTACTGAAAAATGTGACAAGAGGAAAAAAATGGAAGTGGCGAGGGAGGCTGGTTAGTTTATTCAATACATATAAACCCATCAAGATTGTGGGAGGCCTTGATAGATGTAAGATACCTCTCGCGTTCAAGAATACCCCATTTATAGCAAGTCTTTTTTTGCAAATGGCGTCGATGCAAAGCCTTCCAATAGCCTGCTATTGTTGCGCCTTTGTGCCTAGCCCTTCACAAAAACTGACGCACTCTAAACGGAGTATTCTCAAACGCGAAAGGTATAGCCGGGTTGGATCTGGAACAGGAGAAGGATAATGTCAAAAAAAATAACGGAAGTAACAGTCAGGGATTATATGGCCCCAAATGTAATTAAACTGAAGCGAGATATGGGGCTTCAGGAAGCGATAAAACTACTGTTAAAAAACCGTATTACCGGTGCACCGGTGATAGATAATCACGGACGAATAATAGGGGCATTTTCTGAAAGGAATTGTTTAAAGGCCGTGGTGGATTCCGCCTTTAATCGGGATGTGGGTGGGAAAGTTGAGGATTTTATGACGAAAGGAGTTGTCCCTGTTGAAGCGGATATGGGTATTGTCGATATAGCTGCCAAGTTCATTGAATCAACAGCCAGGAATTTTACGGTAGTTGAAGATGTAGAAATTATTGGTGTCATTAGCCGAGTTGATGTTCTAAGGGCTATAACGGAAATCAGAGAAATCTGATTCTTGTCGAATAAAGAGGTTTCTCTCTATTGGCACGACTACGAGACATTCGGTGTCGATCCCAGGAAGGATCGACCCGCACAGTTCGCAGGGGTAAGAACGGATCAAGATTTTAACATTATCAGTGAATCCCTGGTTCAATACTGTAGACCTGCCGATGATGTGTTGCCTCATCCCGAGGCTTGCCTTATTACCGGAATTACGCCTCAAAAGGCAGCAAACGAGGGTGTTGCTGAAGCTCTGTTTATTGACCGGATCAACAATGAAATGGCCGTCCCGGGGACATGTGTACTGGGATATAACACGATACGTTTTGATGATGAAGTGACCCGGAACTGCCTCTACCGGAATTTTTTTGATCCTTATGCGAGAGAGTGGCAAAATGGTTGTTCCCGATGGGATATCATAGATCTGATCCGCATTACCCGGGCCTTGCGGCCAGAAGGTATCCACTGGCCAAATAAAAAGGACGGGGCTCCCAGCTTTCGTTTGGAAGATATTACCGCTGCCAATGGTATTGAACATAGTGGCGCCCATGACGCGTTGGCAGATGTCCATGCAACCATTGCCGTCGCAAAGCGGGTAAAAGAGTGTCAACCAAAACTTTACTCATACATTTTCCAAAACCGTCGCAAGCAGCGAGTCGCTGCAATGCTGCCTGTTGGTGCTATGGAACCGGTATTGCACGTTTCCGGCAGATATTCCAGTCGCCGTAATTGCATTGCGGTTGTGGTTCCTCTCGCGCAACATCCTGTGAACAAAAATGGGGTGATTGTCTATGATCTTTCGGTCGACCCTGAACCGCTGCTCGTTCTTTCAGTTGAAGAGATTCAACAACGAATATTTGTATCTAAAGAAAATTTGACCAACGGTGTTGAAAGGGTTCCCCTCAAGAACATCCATTCGAATAAATGCCCAGTAATAGCTCCCATAAAAACATTACGTTCAGACGATGCTGATCGGTTGTCAATTGACATCACGACTTGTTGGAAAAATCTTGAAAGACTTAAGCGGGCAAATCGCTTACCTGAGAAAGTAAAAGAGGTTTTTGCTACTCCTCAGTTCGAAAAAGAGGTAGATCCCGATCTGATGTTGTATAGCGGTGGCTTCTTTAGTGATAAAGATAGGACTACGATGGAGCGTATCAGAAGGATGTCTCCAAAACAATTGGCAACTACATCATTTTCATTTGATGATTTACGCCTACCTGAGATGTTGTTTCGATACCGAGCTAGAAATTATCCGGAATCCTTGAATCAGGAAGACCAGGAACGTTGGGAAATTCATCGCCGTGAGAGATTAACACGACCCGGATGTGGTGGCAGTATTGTGTTGGATGAATACCGAAAATTACTGAATAAGTTAAAGGAAGAGAGTGCTATAGATTCTGTAAAAAAAAAGATACTCGATGAGCTGTCAGAATACGGGGAATCACTAATATAAAATCATTCTGTTTTGAAAATGAAGTGAGTCGTTATAGAATGATTGGTTGAAACGTCTTTAATTCAAGGCTAAGGCTGGAGGAAAAATGAAAAAAATTACACTATTGGTTGGAGCTACGTTACTTTTTTGGGCGGTATTTGTCGATGCCCACGGTCCCGTCCGCCAAAAAATGAAAGAAACTATTGATATAAGTGCGGCCCCTGAAGAGGTTTGGAAAATAATGGGAGACTATCAGGATATGAGCTGGTTGCCAATGGTTGAAAAGATTACAGGTGAAGGCGGTAATGAGAAGGGAGCCAAGCGGGAGTTGACCTTAAAGGATGGCGGTGGCACCGTTAAGGAGGAGTTGAAGAAGTATGACGCTGAGAAAATGATGTACAAATACAAAATCACTGAAATGAGTACAGTAAAGACAATGAAGCATCTGGGGAAGGAAGAAGCAATAAAGGTATTGCCAGTGAGCACCTATTCCGCGGATATTTCTGTAAAAGCGTCCAAGAGTGGGGGGTCGACCGTGACTTGGAAAGCAGCATTTTATCGCGCTTATATGAACAACAATCCACCAGCGGAATTGAATGAGGAAGCAGCGGTAGCGGCAGTAACCGCCGTATTTAAGGCCGGCCTTGAAAATCTGAAGACTCTTACAGAAGGGAAGTGAAGGCATCCTGTTGCTTTTCTAACATCGCGACGGCGGTATTGGTAACCGTTGTCGTGATGGTCTCGGTTCGTCCTACATGGGCGTCGCCGTTTGCCTATATTACCAATCAAGGCGACGATACAGTGTCCGTTATCGATACCGCAGATGGACGTGTGGTTGATACTGTAGGAGTTGGATCAAAACCTGCCGGTGTTGCTGCTAGCCGGGATGGTACGCGAATCTATATCACCAACCCTGAAGGGAAAAGCCTTTCAGTAATTGATGGCCAAAAGCAAAAATTAATTGCATCACTCTCTATTGGTGAAGGTCCCTTGGGAATAGCGATAGATTCCCCTGGAAAGAAGGTTTATGTCGCGGACTGGTATGAGGATAAAGTTTTTGTTATTGATACAGATAAATTAAAAATTACTGGGAGTATTGCAGTAGGGGAATCGCCCTCGGGCCTGGTTGTCAGTCCCGATAGTACCAAAATATATGTTGCGAATCGGGATAGCAATTCGGTTTCCATTATTGATGCAAAGGAACTGAAGATACTCAAAACTGTGAAGGTTGGTACGCATCCGTTCGGTCTGACTGTCGATAAACAGGGCTCCAGGCTCTATGTCGCCAATGTAGTTAGTAATGATGTGATGGTATTGGATAAGAATTTGAAGGTAGTCGGAAAAATACCAGTCGGTGATAGTCCCTATGCGATGTCGTTGGCTTTAGGGGGCACCCGGCTAGTCGTAACCAACCATGAAGACGATACCGTATCGGTGATTGACACGGTATCCCTGAAAGTTCTGGCCACAATAGATGTGGGTGAAACGCCAGAAGGTGTCAGCACACTGCCCGATGACCGGCATGTTTATGTGGTTAACTGGTTTAGTAATGATGTTTCGGTGTTGGATGTGAAAACATCTAAAGTGGTCGGTAATATTAAAACGGGGGAAGGGAGCCGCGGGTTTGGGCAGTTCATTCCACAAACTAAATAGCGAATTATCGAAGAATGATTTGATTTTGACTTTATCGAGTTGAGGACAGAAATGGCGGAAAGCGTAGATGATTTAACTGTAAATTATATGGATGGCGACCTTCAAACAGTGAAGGAACTGGATAAGCAGGTGCTTACCAAAGGGGCGTGGGCTACTGTGATATATAAGTATCAGGATTGGAATCGCAGCAAGGAAGAGTACGGCCCGGATCGTTATACCATTCGTCGTTATCAAAAAAGAGATGGCGCATATCAACAAAAATCGAAATTTAATATTTCGAGTAGGGATCAGGCGAAAAGCGTTATTGCCGCATTGCAAAAATGGGTAGATGAGTAAGCAGGATTATACGTCTGTGATGCATAAGAGCTTAAGTATTTTTCTGATTTGTCTATTGTTAGTTGCTTGCGCATCTGAAAAACGTAACATGGGTTTGAAGAATTCTCTGGATCTCTATGATTCTTCTCTCCGTTGGGGGGAGTTTTCCAAAGCGAAAAAATTGCAGAAAGATCAAGATGAGGTGCTGGACTATAATTTTCTGAAAGATATTAAAGTTACGTCTGTCGAAGAGAAAGAACGCAACATTTCTGACGATGGATTGCAAGTCGATCGAGTGGTCGAGATTAGGTATTACGATCGTCGAGTTGGCATTGAGAAGACAATTTTCGATAAAGAGATTTGGCTTTACGATCCTGAGCGGGAACTATGGGGGTTGGACAGCGAATTGCCTGATTTCGAAGAAATCCAGGAATAGTACTTTGGCATTCCGGGTATTAAGGAACGGGAAATAAATAACTTATACATTCTAGCTTGCCTTTTTGCCCGTCTTCATTCGTATAGCAACAGTTACGTAGCCAGCTATGCGCACGTTGCTATACGAATGAAGTCAAACAAAAATTCTGCGCCATAATATATAGTTTATTTATTTCCCGTTCCTAATGAATCTATATTAAGTAACTTCCGGAACTGATTTGTCTTTTTGTGCCCCATTTCGGCTCATTAGGTTTTACCAAAGGCGTTTTTCGATAATCACCTGGATCCTGTAAGACAAGGATTTTTCAGCGTTGTAGAAGAAATTTTATTGCATTATCAAAGTCTGTTTGTAACAATGCTCTGTTGTTGTGATGAAAGGAATGGCATATTGCCGATGCAAGGAGAGTAAAATAAC
>JAZGGE010000214.1:0-26744 GCA_036480195.1 Methylococcales bacterium | reverse complement strand
AAAGACAAAAACTGACTTTTATCAAAGTCTATGACCTGGTTGGAAAAGAATACAGGTTTAGTGACAAACCTCAAATCCAGGACTATTTCACCCGTTTGACCGGTCTGTTTAAGAACTTCAACTATGCCAGGGAAGATTCCCCGGAATACGAGGATCTACTCAAGCAGATTGACGAGCTGGCGGGGAAATTTGGCGTTGCGGTTCAACATTAGGTGGGTCATTCCAGGATTTCCGTATAAACAGTAAATGTTCCGGATTGACTATACCTTTCGCGTTCAAGAATGCCCGTTTTGAGTGGGTATATTTTCGTGGAGAGCTAGGCGCAGAGCCGCAGGAATAGTCGTCTCTTTCAAGGCTCTACAACGACGTTCTTCGCGAAAAGATGCGCGCTGAAAATGGGCATTCTTGAGCGCGGAAGGTATATTAAGACAAGCCAGGGAAGACCAAAGCACGAATTTTAAGTTCGATTGAATGTTTACCTAAATTTAGTGAAGTTTTCAACATTCTTAGATTTAAGAATAAGGTTGCATATAGAAACCTTTGGTTTATAATTAGCACTTATTTTTACACAAGTAAACATTAGATCATGGCGAAAGCAATTAAATTATCGGATGAATTGGTCATGGATGCGACCACGCATGGTAAGGCGCAGCACCGAAGCCCACCCCGGCAAATCGAGTATTGGGCCCGAATCGGCAAAATAGCTGATGAAAACCCTGACTTATCCCTGGGGTTCGTCAAAGACATTCTAGCTGGGCTCGAGGAAAGCGCAGCGGGCGATCTGTCTGAATATCAATTAGGGTGAGGATCCGGCAGACCGGAATTTTTAAACGCCGCGCAAAAAAATTACATTCCGATGAAAAAACAGCCCTTGATGAAGCAATTCAGGCGATTGTAGATGATCCTACCATTGGTCAAATAAAAACCGGCGATCTGGCCGGTGTACAGGTCTATAAGTACAAACATAATGGACAGCAATATTTATTGGCCTATCGCCTCATTGAGGCAGAAGCCTTGCTAATCCTGCTCGCGCTAGGCATGCATGAGAATTTTTACCGCGATCTCAAACGACAGTGAAAGAAACGCCACGAGGTATAGCGGGTATATTATCCAAAGCATCATCAGTCGCTTCTGTTTCATATTTATCAAACTACCCGACCGTAGTTTTTTTAATGCACCTATCACACGGGTTTTCCCTTCAATACGTAAATCCACTTCTTCGCTTATTGAGCAGGCTTCTAAAAAAGCTACGGGGATAATCACACTGCGGGAATTACTGAATTATTTTTAAATGTGTTCGCATAAGTTTTACTTATTTGACATTTTGGATTGAGATGATTGAGACTTAGATTACCTTTTATCACACTTTACTTATGTTCAAGCGGAAAATTTCCGTTTAACTGATGGGTGACGCTAAAATTTGTTGATTCCACTGTGAAACCAATAGCTTGCTTTTTGCATCCGCCCTGAATATTCGTTCCGGGGTAAACTACGAAAGGACGGAGGTGTAGCCTTCCCCTATATCAGGAAAACGGCTTGGATTAGGCGCGCATCTCACTGAGATTTCTTTATTATTTCATCGGGTTACCCTATTTTATACTGACCTTTGAGTTTTACTTATTATATAGTCTAGTATTTGGAGTCCACTATACCGTTTGTCCTTTTCCCCGCGTAGCTAATACTACGAGATGCGAGAATGAGAGAACTGACCCTTTTTCCTGTTTCGTTTACACCACGGGTTTAATAATTCTGCTGTGCTCTGCTTCATATCCACAGTATTTCTAGTTACGACAACACAATTATGAACAAGTCCAGAAACAGCAATAAGTCCATCAATAGCAGGCATAGGGTTGCCTGACAATTCAGCGGCACCTTGGATTGCTCCCCATTTAACTGAAACATCCAAATCTATAGGAACTATTCTGCCTTCAAAGCGTTTTTTTAAATCTTCTTCGACCCATAATTGTAAATTTCTTTTTTTCGTTCCATCAGGTGCTTTTTCAATACCTTTTTCTATTTCACCAAATGTTAGTACGCTGAGATATAAGCTATCTTCATTTTGATTTTGCATCCATGAAATAACATTTTCATCTGCCCGAATTTTGATGACTTCAGATATTACGCAAGTATCCAAAAGGTATTTCATAACTCGATGTCTCTTGGTAACTCCTTATTTCTTGAAATATCTAATTCAACTCCCACAAGAGGAGAGTCTCTTAAAAATGTTACTAAATCTGTTTTGGGCTTTGTGATCTTTTTATAGTCTTCAAATGAAAGAATAACTACAGCATTGTTTCCATGTTTTGTAACAAACTGTGGTTCACTTAACATTGCATTTTCAACCAATTGGCTAAATTTGCTTTTTGCGTCTTGAAGTTGCCATGTATTTTTTTTCATAGTGACTTACTTTCTATTAAAACTAGTCAGACTAGACCTTATCTTGCTTTTTAGTATTTGTCAAATGTCCGATTGATTCGGGTTACGATTACAAAACTTTGCGCGAATAAGGGGAATCGGATGTACCTGGTTGATAATTAAGTCTGGATCAACCTGTTCCGGCAGCGGGAAACACCTGCGATACGCAATTTTCAACGACTACTGGAACAAAAGGCGTCTTATGCCATTACTGGTATAATTTTGCAGGAAATTCTTCAGGGTGCGAGCAGTCAAACCGACTACGAACAATTGTATGACTACCTGATCACCCAGTCTAAGTCTAAGGGGTCAAAGTCTAAGCAAAGTCTAAGGGGTCAAATCTTGACTTAACATATTAATTTTCGTAAACACCCCATTCTGAGCCCGAAACCTGTATCTTCGTCGGTTGGAGGAGCTTTAGCCGCGATCGGGCTTGATGTAACACAAGACTGGTTGCAACCGGGAGATATCGCGGCTAATGCCCATCCCACAAAGGTATCAATACAAATTTCGGGAGATCTGGTGCTCTGGGTTTACCATTGATGTACTGTCAGTCAAAATGCCTCTTCATCCAAGATCTATTCATATCGTAACGCCTCCACCGGTGGCAAATTCGCCGCTCGTCGTGCAGGCAAATATCCAGAAAGTATCCCAACGCCCATCGATACCAGCAGGGCTACCAGCACACTGGTCAACGAGGGAATTAATGGAAATCCGGAAAGTTCAGCCAGCAGCGCACTGATACCACTTCCAAGCAACAGGCCTAGCAGTCCACCAATCGTGCTGATAATCATCGCTTCCAGTAAAAATTGCAGCAAGATATCGCGTTGGCGAGCCCCCACCGCTTTACGCAAACCGATCTCGCGAGTTCGTTCGAGCACCGAGGTGCTCATAATATTCATGATCCCCATGCCCCCGACCAGTAATGAAATTGAAGCGGCTACGATGCCTATAATTGAAACACCATTCAGGATTCGGTTGGTGGTGCCAATATAACTGGCCATAGTTTCGGATCTGTATGCGTACAATTCACCCTTCCGACGCAGAAGTAAAGCAATTATCTGTCGGGTGGCAGATTCGGCCTGATTCAATGCCATGGCTTCAGCACGGATATAACTGACTTCCTTATGTCCCAGCATTTTCTGATAAAAAGTATAGGGCAACAGAATTCGATTATTGGGGTCACCATCGCCACCAGCAGAGCCTATACTGGCCAGAAAATCACGGCTTTTTGCCTTCAGAACACCAATAACTGTGACTTTTTGCAAGCCGATTCGAAATTCCTGGCCAATGGGCGATGCTGATTTTCCGAATAAATCGTCGGCCGCTGTCGGGCCTAAAATTGCTACGGCACGATGGCTGTTGATTTCCTGCATGCGAAAGTTGCGGCCCTGGGTCAGGGTGTCGTTATTAATGAGTGTGTAGGTCACTCCTACACCTTTTACCTCCGCATTGCTGTATTGGTTAATGGCTTGGATGATTAGACGCTCTGAGCCTTGCACAACGGGGCTTAGGCGTCTGACAGACTGGCAGCAATGCGCTTCTAAAGCGCGGTAATCAGCCAGCTCGATTCCGGAACCTTTACGTACCCGGCGATGCGGATCTTTATCCCGGCGATCTCGAAATATCCAGACTGAATTGAGTCCAAAGGTTTCCAGTTCGGAAAAAACCAGTTGATTGCCGCCTTTGCTAATTGTACCCACAGCCATTACTGCAGCAATGCCAATTGCAATCCCGAGTATGCTCAGCAATGTACGCAGCAGATTATCCCGTAATGCGTCCAACGCCAATTGTAAGCGATCCAGGATAAAATACATCAGCGATTCGGGTCTACAATACGACCATCTTTTAGGCGTACGACACGTTTGGCATGGGCAGCAATTTCTTCTTCATGGGTGACCATCACAACGGTGGTGCCCTGTTCATTCAGGCGTTGAAATAGCTGCATTATTTCTGTGCCAGTTGCCGTATCCAAACTGCCTGTAGGTTCATCTACGACTAACATTGCAGGTTGGTTAACCACTGCGCGCGCAATGGCTACCCGCTGTTGCTGACCACCGGACAGTTGTGTCGGGCTATGGTTTGCGCGATCACTGAGCGCGACTTGTTCTAATGCCTGTAAGGCGCGTTGTCGACGTTCGGCAGGACGAATGCCGCTGTATATCAGGGGTAGCTCCACATTTCTTAGGGCGCTGATGCGTGGAATCAGATTAAACAACTGAAAGACAAAACCGATATATAGAAGCCGTAGTTGGGCAAGACGATCTTCGGATGCACCTTGCACCACTTCTCCTGCCAATGAATAATCGCCACGGTCAATGCTATCCAGACAACCGATGAGATTCAATAAAGTGGTTTTTCCGGAACCTGATGAACCCATGATGGCAACAAACTCCCCTGATGCAATATTCAGGGATACATCCCTTAAAACAGGGAGTTCAGAATTACCTAGATGATAGCTTTTGTAGATACGGCGGAGCTGGATCATTTGGCTTCAGTGTTGATTTGTACAGACTGTCCATTCTGCAAAGTTTTCCCTTCAAGTAGGATAACTTGACTGGTTTCATCAATGCCCGTCACAATTTCAACATGGGTAAAATCTTCAATCCCCGTTTCTACTGGAAACCAACGTACATGGCCTGCTTCGATTATTGCAACCTGACTCTGGTCAGCATCTTCGTGTAACGCTTCAAAAGGTAGCTTAAGTACGTCATTGCGTTCGGCGGTCAGAATACGTGCATCAACTTGCTGATTAAGGAGTAAATGAGGTGCGCTATCACTTAGAGTCATGCGTACTGCGAAAGTATTGACAGCCTGCTCAGCTTGTTCCGAAATAGCCGGAGCAATCCAATGCACACGCTCGTGCCATTCGCGACCGGGGTAAGCATCGCAACTTAAGGTTATCGGTTGCTGTAAATGAATTGCACTGCTGTCTCCGGCATCCACGTTCACTTCTATTTCTCGGCCGTCAAGTGCAACCAGGGTGAAAAGTGCTTCACCTGCTTCCAGCCATTGTCCGACCTCGGTGGTTTTTCCAGTGATAACACCCGCGAACGGTGCACTGATTTGAGTTTTCTCCCGATGAATACGAGCTACAGCAAGATTGGCGCGAGCGACTTGTAAACGAGCCTGACTGGACAGCCATTCGGCTTGGGTGTCTTCCAGCAGTTGGGCGGCAGCATGCCCGGATTTAGATAAGTCGCGCACACGTTTAAGTTTGCGTCTTGCTTCATTCACTGCTTGCAATTCTCGTTTTTGCTCAGCTTTTGCCTTGTTTAGCAAGGCATCCGCTTCCCGTTCATCTAACAGTGCCAGTACTTGACCTGCTTTAACCTGATCACCTTTTTGTACTTGCATGGATTGAATCTGTCCATCGACCAAGGCAGTCAAGGTGACTGTTCGATCATTGATTACCTTGCCAGTCACACGAATTACTGATTCGATTCGGCCCCGTTGTGGATTTATGACGGTAACTGTGATTGTAGGATCGGTTCGAAAAAACCACCAGCCGATTATAGCCAAGGCAAAACAAAAGAGTAGAATCGACAGGGCTTTTAGCATGTACCGGCTGTTTTTGGGGCATAGTCAAGGCGGGATGTCTTGTGATGTTAACACAATGAGGGAATCTTTCGCCGTTAGCAATTTCTCCCGCCGCTGCTCAAATCTTGCTGACTTCGAGTTAGCCGACATAAGTTGGTCGGGGTATTGATAATGCAACTATTTAGATCCAATAAGAGGTATACTATCCTGTTTTCTTGTCGAGGAGGTGGACAGCCTCCCAGCATCTATTTTACTAACTCCCTCCCGGAAGTAGAGCCGGTTTGTTTTATTATCAGTAAAGAAAATATGTCAGAAATAAAGAATTTGGATCCCACCCAAGCTTGGGATATTTTACAAAAGCAACCGGATGCCGTTTTGATTGATGTGCGTACTGCTTTTGAGTTTGCTTATATCGGTCATCCGTTGGGTGCTGTACATGTTCCCTGGAAAGAGCTTCCCAATTGGGATTTGAATCCGAATTTTGTTGACCAGGTGGAATCAAAAGTTTCAACGAAAGATACCGCCGTTTTGCTGCTATGCCGAAGTGGTCAACGTTCCATGGATGCTGCTCAGGTTTTATCTGATGCAGGTTTCAGCAACCCGATTAATGTGGCTGAGGGTTTTGAAGGGCCATTAAATGCAAACAGACAGCGCGGAACCCTCGGTGGTTGGCGGTTTCATGGCTTGCCCTGGGAGCAAAGCTGATGATCGAAAAGTTACGGAATATCGCTATTATTGCCCACGTCGACCATGGAAAAACAACCTTAGTCGACAAATTGCTGCAACAGTCGGGTACTTTCGCTGCCCACAAAGAAGTCACTGAGCGGGTGATGGATTCTAATGACCTGGAAAAAGAACGAGGTATTACGATTCTGGCGAAAAATACCGCAATTAAGTGGAAAGATTATCGAATCAATATCGTTGACACGCCAGGCCATGCGGATTTTGGGGGGGAAGTGGAGCGTGTTTTGTCCATGGTGGACTCGGTTCTATTGTTAGTCGATGCCGTTGACGGGCCTATGCCGCAAACTCGTTTTGTAACGCAAAAGGCCTTTGATATGGGATTATGCCCTATCGTCGTTATTAACAAAATTGATCGACCTGGTGCGCGGCCAGATTGGGTTCTTGATCAAACCTTTGATCTGTTTGATCGGTTGGGGGGATCAGATGAGCAACTGGATTTTCCGGTGGTCTATGCTTCGGCTTTGAATGGATATGCCGGGTTAACGCCCGATGTAATCGATGGTGATTTGAGCGCACTTTTTGAAACCATTATAGAAAAGGTGAATCCTCCCAGCGGAGATGAAAGCGAACCGTTTCAAATGCGAGTTAGCAGCCTTGACTATAATTCGTATGTGGGCGTCATTGGGATTGGACGGGTTGAACGGGGTAAGGTGAAAAAGAACAGCTCCCTGACAGTTGTTCGGCGGTGCGGAGAGCAACGGTCAGCGAGAATTCTGCAGATATTCGGATTTCACGGGTTAGAACGGATCGAAGTGCCCGAGGCCGAAGCGGGTGACATTATTGCATTTACCGGCGTCGAGAATCTTGAGATCTCCGATACGTTATGTGATCCTGAAACAGTAGAAGCTTTGCCTCCATTGACGGTTGATGAGCCAACAGTGACGATGACTTTTCAGGTTAATACGTCACCCTTTGCGGGGAAAGAAGGTAAGTATTTAACATCACGTCAAATTCGTGAGCGATTGCAACGGGAACTACTTCACAACGTCGCGCTGCATGTGGAAATGACGGAGGATCCCGACAAATTTAAGGTTTCCGGACGTGGCGAGTTGCATCTTTCTGTTTTGATCGAAAATATGCGCAGGGAAGGCTATGAGCTGGGAGTTTCACGCCCGGAAGTTATTCTTAAAGACATTGACGGGGAGCTATGTGAACCCTATGAGTTTGTTACTGTTGAGGTGGAGACAGATCATCAGGGCTCAATAATGGAAAAGATGGGAGAGCGCAAAGGAGAATTGAAAGATATGGTGCCTGATGGGAAGGGTCGTATACGCCTGGAATATTTGATTCCATCGCGGGGGTTGATTGGTTTTCAAACGGAGTTTCTGACCGCTACTTCGGGTTCAGGATTGCTGTATCACGTCTTCGATCACTATGGTCCGGTCAAAAAAGGTGATATTGGGCATCGAATAAATGGTGTTCTTATCTCCAATACAAATGGAAAAGCACTGGCGTTTGCATTATTTAATTTGCAGGAACGGGGCAAACTTTTTGTCGTTCATGCTGATGAAGTCTATGAAGGTATGCTTGTTGGAATTCACGCGCGTCCCAATGATTTGGTGGTTAATCCTACGAAGGCAAAGCAGTTGACCAATATTCGTGCAGCTGGGACTGATGAAAACCTGATCCTTACACATATTCAAAAGCCAACTCTGGAGCAGGCGTTGGAATTTATTGCCGACGATGAGTTGGTGGAGGTTACCCCTGGAACAATCAGGCTCCGCAAGAAGATGCTGAAAGAGTATGAGCGCAAGAGAGCTGCGAGAACTGCAGAAATTTAACAACTTCGAAATATCACTGCTTTCGGATGGCCTCCGAGGGCAGTCTCTTTTCAGGTAGATTCTGTTTCGTTTGAAAAAAATGCGCAGTTTACCGAAGGTGAACGACGTGATTTTGGGAGGGAGGGAAAAAGAAACCCCGACGAAATCCGTTCGTCGGGGGCAACATCGCCCTACTTGGTTGGCTTAAAAGAACCCATCCTTGGCAACGTCCTGTTGAAATATCCCTTGAAGTTCCGTTTCCTGTTTGGCGACGGGAGGTAGTGTGACATAGCGGAATATTGTTGAATACTGGGGGAAAGATGAAATATGCGTGCGATATTGCGGACAGTGTTGTAAACAAGCCAAGAATGCTTTCCTGCCCTACTTTGTAGGCTGCCCGAAAATAGAGAATATCTTACGGAGAAGCCTGTTTTGGCCAGATATTCCGAGCATTTTCGTTAAACGGCCCACTATTTACTTTGAATGACCAAAAAACTGACCTCAAAAAGGGTGTTTCCCTCGCTGTGGTTTTTATTCTCAGACAGCCTCCGAGAATTGCTGTATTAAATTGCCAGAGGCATACCTCTGTTTGCGTTCTTAATGGGGGTTTGTTACCGTTTCCCTTATTTGGAGGAGCCAATTTACAGTTATGGTTGATCGAATTGCTAGCGTAGAACGTAACACACTGGAAACTCAAGTCAAGGTGCATATTAACCTTGATGGCTCGGGGCAATCAAGGTTTGATACCGGTGTTCCATTCTTAAACCATATGCTGGATCAGGTTGCGCGCCACGGATTGATTGATATGGAAATTAAAGCATCTGGAGATTTGCACATTGATGCCCACCATACGGTAGAAGATATTGGCATCACTCTGGGGCAAGCGATAAATAAGGCAGTGGGCGATAAGAAAGGCATACGTCGGTATGGCCACGCTTATGTTCCGCTGGACGAAGCGTTATCTCGTGTAGTTATTGATTTTTCGGGACGTTCGGGGTTATCTTATGAATTGGAATATCCCCGCGCCAGAATTGGCGATTTTGATGTAGATTTATTTCGTGAGTTTTTCCAAGGTTTTGTTAACCATGCCCAAGTTACATTGCATATTGATAACCTCAAAGGGGTTAATGCCCATCACATTGCAGAAACGATTTTTAAAGCACTGGGTCGAGCGATACGCAACGCATTGGAGTCTGATCCCAGAATGCAGGGTGTTCTGCCATCGACTAAGGGCAGTCTGTGAGTTGCTTTAGTCCCATTTAATAAGGCATTCACCACTTCTTATCAGCTTTTAATTTTTTCAATCATTACTTTTCTTATGTCTTCCGTAGCCGTTATTGATTATGGGATGGGGAATTTGCACTCAATCGCAAAAGCCCTTCAGCACGCCAATCCATCGGAAAATGTAGAAATCACTTCAGATACTAATAGGATCTTGGCTGCTGACCGCGTTGTTTTTCCGGGAGTGGGTGCGATAAGGGACTGCATGCAGGCAATCGAGAATTTTGGTTTTACAGATGTACTGAAGCAGGTGGCCGCTAATAAGCCATTGCTGGGAATTTGTATAGGAATGGAGGCACTATTGACCGAAAGTGAAGAGAATGGGGGTACGGAATGTCTGGGTATTATCCCGGGGAAAGTAGTTCATTTTGCCGATAAATTGACGGATAGCCAGGGTGATATACTTAAAGTCCCACATATGGGTTGGAACCAGGTCAACCAAACCGAATCCCATCCATTATGGGATGGGATTCCTCAGGATGGTCGGTTTTATTTCGTACACAGCTATTATGCTAAACCGGATAGTTCACAACATGTTGCTGCTACATCGAACTATCCGACATCATTTGCTTGTGCGGTAAGTCACGAAAATATATTTGCCACTCAATTTCATCCGGAGAAAAGCCAGGCTGTGGGGCTGAAACTATTGGAGAATTTTCTTGCCTGGGACGGCTGTAGTTAATTAAAGAAGATCAACGTCTCGAAAATTTTTAATAACTCTAAATTGAGGAAGTATTATGTTGTTGATTCCTGCCATCGACCTTAAAGATGGTAAATGTGTGCGTTTGCGGCAAGGCCGTATGGATGACGAAACGGTTTTTTCCGAAGATCCTGTTGCGATGGCGGGCCGGTGGGTGGAAGCTGGCGCTAAGCGGCTACATTTGGTAGATCTCGATGGCGCATTTGCCGGAAAACCAAAGAATGCAGATATCATCCTGGAAATTACAGAAACGTACCCGGATATTCCCGTCCAGGTAGGTGGTGGAATTCGTGACGAGGAAACCATAGAAGGGTATCTCAAAGCGGGCGTAAAGTACGTGATCATTGGCACCAAGGCGGTGAGTGCACCCCATTTTGTGAATGATGTCGCTGTAGAATTCCCTGGCCATATTATTATCGGGCTTGACGCTAAAGACGGTAAAGTGGCGATCGATGGGTGGTCTAAGCTTTCCCACCACGATGTAATTGATATGGCCCAAAATTTTGAAGAGCATGGAGTGGAAGCCATTGTCTATACCGATATATCCCGTGATGGCATGCTTGATGGGGTGAATGTTGAGGCAACAGCTAAATTAGCGAGTGCGATCCATATTCCAGTTATTGCGTCGGGTGGAATTCGATCTTTAGACGATATTCGGGCCTTGGGACAGGTTGCGGATGAAGGCATTGTCGCAGCCATCACGGGTAGAGCTATTTATGAAGGAGTCTTAGATTTTGTCGAAGGTTCCAGTTTGGCGGAGCAGTTTTAGTTTTAGTGGGCGCAAGACGATCCGTAGAGCTCATCAAGAAAAAGTGGTAGGTGCCGATGGGGTTAGCTAAACGAATTATCCCTTGCCTGGATGTCGACAATGGCCGCGTCGTAAAAGGAGTGAAGTTTGTCGATATCCGCGATGCAGGCGACCCGGTTGAAGTCGCACGGCGGTATGATGAAGAGGGAGCGGATGAGCTAACGTTTTTAGACATAACCGCCAGTTCTGATAATCGCAAGACAATGGTTCACGTAGTAGAACAAGTGGCCGGGGAGGTTTTTATACCGCTTACGGTTGGTGGAGGTATTCGAAAACTGAAAGATATTCGTCGCATGCTTAATGCGGGCGCTGACAAAGTGGGCATTAATACTGCCGCAGTATTTAATCCTGAATTTGTCAGAGAGGCAGCGGAACGCTTTGGTTCCCAGTGTATTGTTGTTGCCATCGACGCCAAGCAGGTCGTTCGGGGTGATAAATCTTTGGGTTGGGAGATATTTACCCACGGTGGTCGCGAGCCAACAGGTTTGGATGCTGTGGAGTGGGCGAAAAAAATGGTACGTTATGGTGCCGGAGAGATATTACTGACGAGTATGGATCGCGATGGAACCCGAGAGGGATTTGATTTGCAATTGACCCGGGCAATCAGTGAGGCTGTCTCGGTGCCGGTGATTGCTTCTGGAGGGGTTGGAGGATTGGAACATCTGGCGGCTGGAATAATTGAAGGAAAGGCCGATGCAGTATTGGCGGCGAGTATCTTTCATTTCGCTGAACATACTGTGCAGGAAGCCAAGCAATATATGGCGAACAAAGGAATAGAGGTTAGACTTTAATGGGCTCATCCTGGCTTGATGTGGTGCGTTGGAATGAGGATGCTTTGGCTCCTGTAGTGGTTCAGGATAGCGAAACAGGTCGAGTTCTGATGGTTGCGTGGATGAACCGTGAGGCGCTCCAAATAACAATGGAAGAAGGTTATGCTGCTTATTGGTCACGGTCACGGGGAAAATTATGGCGTAAAGGAGAGGAGTCTGGACATCGGCAAAAGGTCAGTGAGATACGTCTCGATTGTGATGAAGATGTCATCTTGTTACAGGTTGAACAGATTGGCGGTATCGCTTGTCATACGGGAAGAAATAGTTGTTTTTATCGACGCCTGGAAAATGGGAATTGGAATGCTATTGATCCGGTCTTAAAAAATCCTGAAAATATTTATGGGCGACAAACATGAATTCTATCCTGCAACAATTGGCGGAGGTGCTAGAACAGCGAAAGAATGAACCGGCGGAGAATTCTTACGTTGCTAGCCTTTACGCAAAGGGACTGGATACTATACTAAAGAAGATCGGAGAAGAAGCAACAGAAACGGTAATTGCCGGAAAAGGCGGTGATAATGAGCAAATTGTTTATGAAATAGCTGATCTGTGGTTTCATACAATGGTCTTGTTAGCCAAGCAGGGGTTGGGGCCAGAGGATGTTCTGACCGAACTCCAGCGGAGGTTTGGATTGTCCGGGTTGGAGGAAAAGGCAAGTAGAGAGAGTTCAAAATAACCAAATTTTAAAGCTGGAGAAATCATGGGAATAGGTATTTGGCAGTTAGCTATTGTATTAGTCATCGTTCTACTATTGTTTGGCACCAAACGGTTACGTAATTTGGGTGGTGATTTAGGCGCTGCAATTAAAGGATTCAAAAGTGCAGTAAAGGACGGAGATGAAAAGCCTCAGGATACGTTGGACGATGAAGGTGAGGGCTCCACCATTGAAGGTGAGGTGTCTTCAAAAAAGAGTGAGAAAACGAAATAATGTCTATTTATTCTCGGCAGTCCTCAAGTCAATCTGTCAATCATGTTTGATATCGGTTTTTGGGAACTGGCTCTGGTTGGTGTAGTTGCGCTATTGGTCATCGGGCCTGAACGGTTGCCTAAAGTGGCGCGGGTTGCGGGTTTTTGGTTGGGTAAAGCACGTCGAACCGTGGCTTCTGTCAAAGAAGAAATCAAGGATGAATTACATGCGGAGGAGGTGAGACAGATGTTACGAGATCAAGTGCCCGAAGAAGAATTTCGTCATTTAATTACGGATGCTAAACAGGCGGCGCAGACACTCTCGAAGGCGGGTGATGTGCTGACTAAACCTGCAGAATCGTTGATGCGTACCCCAGAATCTTCTGCAACAGATGCAAAAAATGGAGAATAGTCACTCCAGTGAGGAGAATGGGCAGGAAGAGCAAGAACAGCCGTTGATTTCTCATCTTATTGAGGTACGCTGGCGGTTGATACGTTGTGTCGTTGGGGTTTTTGGAATGTTTCTCGTCTTGGCACCATTCTCCGACAAGATTTATACTCTTCTTGCCGGGCCTTTGTTGCAGTATCTACCGGAACAAAGCACCATGATCGCCATCGAAGTGGCGTCACCATTCTTCGCGCCATTCAAATTGACGTTGGTTCTGGCTGTGATGTTATCCATACCGCTATTGCTTTATCACTTTTGGCGCTTTGTGGCGCCAGGGCTTTATAGCAATGAGCGCAAACTGATTTTTCCGTTGCTTATCGGTAGTACTGTATTATTTTACCTTGGAATGGCATTTGCCTATTTTGTGGTATTCCCACTGGTTTTCGGCTTTCTTACCACTACTGCGCCAGAGGGTGTGGCAGTGATGACAGATATTTCCCAATATCTGAATTTTATTCTTACCCTGTTTTTTGCATTTGGCCTTTGTTTTGAAGTTCCTATAGCCACGATTGTACTCATATGGTCGGGGGTTATTTCTCGAAAAAGCCTGTCTGAAAAACGACCCTATGTGATTGTAGGCGCTTTTGTTTTAGGTATGCTTCTAACCCCACCTGACGCTATTTCGCAAACATTACTTGCACTTCCGATGTGGATATTGTTTGAGATGGGCCTACTCCTTTCCCGTTTTTTTAAAAAATCGAGTAGAGATGGGGAAGCTGCTTTGTATTCGGGAAACGATACAGAATGAAATTATCGCTTGTTGTTCGGATTTTTTATCAGTACGGCACAGCCTCCTAACTCTATTGTTTTTTAAAGCCTGAAAGACACATGGTTAATAAGGTTGATGTCATTCACCATGGTGCAGTTGATGGTGTTACCGGCTCTTGCCATGAACTGCGGGTACGGGGCAAGGATGGCATACTTATCGATTGTGGGTTGTTTCAAGGCTCGGAAGCTTCTTCTGGTCATGATGGCAATCAGGGGTTGGCAATAGATTTCCCGATTGAGCATATTCGTGCTTTGGTTGTTACCCATTGCCATATCGACCATGTGGGAAGGATTCCACACTTGTTTGCCGCTGGTTTCGACGGTTCCATTTATTGTAGTGAACCATCGGCTATACTTCTTCCACTGGTATTGAAAGACGCTGTCAAAGTTGGTGTTACTCGGGATCAGTCCCTTATCGCACGATTTGTGAAGTTGTTGGAGTCAAAAATAATTCCGGTACCTTATGGACAGTTGACAGAAATACCGTTGCCGATAGAGGATTATTCAATATGGATTAAGCTTCAACGGGCAGGTCATATCCTAGGTTCTTGTTATGTAGAATGTGATATCAAGCAAGGTGCAGCATCCAGGCGAGTTATATTTTCGGGTGACTTGGGAGCGCCTTATGCTCCTTTACTGCCACCGCCACGGTCACCTTATGCTGCGGATGTTTTGGTTCTGGAAAGTACTTATGGGGATCGAGTCCATGAAGGTCGCAAGATTCGCAAACAGAAGCTCAGTAAAATTGTTGAGAGATGTCTGAAGGATCTGGGTGTTATCCTGATTCCTGCTTTTAGTATCGGTCGAACCCAAGAGCTGCTTTATGAATTCGAAGATATTATCCATTCCAATAAGGGTCGGTTTGCCGCGAAAAATCTTCCCTGGGAAGAATTGGATGTCATTGTGGATTCCCCGTTAGCCAATCGATTCACCAAAGTTTATCAGCAACTTCGAGACTTTTGGGATCAAGAAGCAAGGACGAAACTCGCTGTCGGTCGACATCCTCTTTCATTCGAGCAACTGACAACTGTCGGTAGTCATGGAGATCACCTTTCTATTATTGATCACTTAAAGAATACGGGTCGGCCTTCCATTGTTATTGCAGCGAGTGGTATGTGCAGTGGCGGACGAATAGTTAATTATTTGAAGGCACTTATAGAGGATTCCAGAACCGATATATTATTTGTTGGGTATCAGGCCAAAGGGACACCAGGTCGGACGATACAAAAATATGGCGCTAAAAATGGTTACGTCAACCTGGAAGGAAAAACCTATGATATAAAAGCATCAGTGCATACGCTGTCAGGTTATTCAGCTCATGCAGATCAGCCAGGATTAATTCGATTTGTTAAAGGCATGCACCGCAAACCCGGGGAAATAAGGATAGTGCATGGACAAGACAGGGCGAAAGTTGTTTTAAAGGGAAAGTTGAAAGAAATCTGCCCCCATACGAATGTCTTGATACCCTGATGGGTCAGTCTTCTATTCCTGTAGAGCCTCTCAAAGTTCTGGTAACAGGCGCGAATGGTTTTATCGGTAGACATCTTTGTGAGCATCTAGTCTTGGCTGGTCATCCTGTTCGTGCTGCGGTACGAGAAGTAACTTTTAAATCTCCTGGTTTCGATGTTATTGAGATAGGTAGTGTTGGTCCCCAAACTGATTGGCAAAAGGCAGTGCGAGGTATGGATGCTGTTGTACATTTGGTTTCACCCTCTCTGCGAGAAACGGCAGAATCGTCGATTGAATATAGACAGGTCAATGTCCTGGCGTCAGAAAATTTGGCAAGGCAGGCGGCAAGAGTTGGGGTGAAACGATTGATTTTCCTTAGCACCATCAAAGTCAATGGCGAAATAACAGAGGAGCGACCCTTTTCAATTGATGTGCCGCCTGAACCGGTCAGTGCCTATGGTCAATCAAAATGGGAGGCGGAATGTGCGCTGCGACGCGTTGAGAGCGAAACGGGTCTGGAAGTGGTGGTAATTCGTCCACCGTTGGTTTACGGTTTTGGTGTCAAAGGAAATTTCTTGCAACTACTTAGATGGGTTGATTCTGGTATTCCGAAGCCCTTTGCCTGGCTTTCCAGTTTTCGTAGCCTGGTAAGCCTTTACAATCTGTGCGACTTGATACAACTGTGCGTTAATCATCCTGCTGCCCGTGGTGGAACCTTTTTAGTCTCCGATGGGGATGATCTCTCATTACGAATGTTGATTCACCAGCTTGCCAGAATAATGGAGAAGCCATCCCGACTGTGGCCTTTTCCGGAGATGTTGTTTCGTTTGCTGGGGCAAGCGACAGGAAAAGAGCTTGAAATCCAGAAATTGTGTGACTCGCTGGAGGTGGACATCACTAAAACAACGTCTATGTTAGGATGGAAGCCGCCCCTCAGCGTCCAATCCGGTCTGGAGAAAACAGTTCATTGGTATATGGATAGTCGAGGCAAAAATTAATTCTCTCTGGTTTATGATGCCGGGAGTACTGTTTCTGTCGATGTTTTCGACCAGGATTGTTCTTCGCTACGCATTACACAAAAATTTGTTGGATATCCCCAATCTGCGTAGTTCTCATGATGAGCCAACACCGAGAGGAGGTGGTTTGGCTATCGTTCTGACATTTCTGGGCGCGATCTTGATCCTTTATCTATTAAATGGGATGCCTAAGCCTTTGTTCTGGGCTTTATTTGGAGGCGGCGTATTGGTCTCGGGTATAGGATTTTTAGATGACCATCAGGATGTGCCAGCACGGTGGCGATTTTTGGTTCATATAATTGCTGCGGTTTGGGCAATATTCTGGCTAAGAGGAAATCCTCATGGTGTAGGGGATTGGGTAAGTGATATGTTACTGGTCGTGTGTATTACCTGGCTCTTAAACCTATTTAATTTTATGGATGGAATTGACGGGCTTGCCGTTGGGGAGGCGGTTTTTGTTTCTTTTGCAGCAGCCATCTTACTATTAGGGAGTGGCTTCAGCGGTGTGGGTTTTCGGCTGTTTTTATTGGCTGCAGCTTGCGGAGGATTTGCATACTGGAACTGGCCGCCCGCAAAAATATTTATGGGTGATGTCGGTAGTGGGTTTTTAGGGTATATCTTGAGCGTATTTATTCTAGAGAGTGCCGGGTTTGGTCAGAAATATCTTTATATATGGCTTATATTGCTGGGTGTTTTTCTGGTTGATACTAGTTTTACTCTCATTCGCAGGATACTGACGAGCCAAAATTGGATTCAGGCTCATCGTAGCCACGCCTATCAGCATGCCGCCATATTGTTGAGAGATCATAAAAAGGTGACACTTTTGGTGCTTGCTATCAATTTTTTGTGGTTATTACCGTTGTCTGTTTGCGTATTAATATGGCCGGATAGAACGTTTCTGTTTCTATTGTCTGCGTATTTACCTCTGGTATGGCTTGCAGTAAAATTGCAGGCGGGAATGAGGTGTAGCCCATTCTAGCACTCCAACCAGATTATATTGACGGATATATCAAGCCGATAAGCAGTCATCTGCGTTGTTGCACTCGCTTGAATTAGCCCTGCTAGTCCTGCGCGTAGCAGCTGACCACTTCTCAACTTCCTCGACCCGTCAATACAAGTGTGATGGACTACTGGTAGCAACACAGCTATTGACCAAATGCGTTGGAAAAATGCCACTATTTTCCTTTGAAATTGAGGATATCTGCTTTCGCATTCGTATCCTTGGTCCGATTTAGGTTAAGATAGGAATCCAATTTCTTGAATTGGATAAAGGATTTGCTTCATTTGGGCGCAATGTTTATGCCGGTACGTCGTATATATCGATTGAGAACTGCGATTTTTACGCACGACTTGATTATGGTGCCTTTAGCATGGATGGGTGCGTATTGGCTACGGTTTAACCTTGGTGTAATTCCAGTCAATCATCTAAATATTGCAATCATTTTCTTACCTGCGGTTACTTTAATCCAGGCGATTGTATTCCACTATTACGGGCTGTACCGTGGAGTTTGGCGGTTTGCCTCAGTCCCTGATTTGCTCAGAATAGCCAAGGGGGTCATAGCTGGTATTATTATTATTGCGGTCGGCGCATTTTTCTACAATCGGTTACATGATGTGCCGCGATCTGTAATCCCACTTTATACTATTCTTCTGTTCCTGATGCTATCGGGTCCTCGCATAATTTATCGATTGTGGAAAGACTATGTGCGTATGGAAGGAAGTGGTCAACGCGCCCTGGTTGTTGGTGCAGGTATGGGGGGGGAAATGCTGGTAAGAGATTTGCTTAGGGAGCATACTGGAATCTATTCGCCGGTCGCATTTGTAGATGATGATATCAATAAGAGAAAGCGGGAAGTTCATGGTGTCCGCGTTGTTGGTTCTACCCAAGAAATACCAGCTGTAGTAGCGGATTTGGAAATCGAGATTATTCTGATCGCCGTTCCTTCTGCGACAGATGAGGAAATGAGGCGAATTGTAGAAATTTGCGAGAGTTGTAAGTTACCCTTTCTTACCCTACCGTCGGTAAAAGATCTTTTGTCTGGAGGGAATACCCGACAGACACTCAGAGACGTACGGCTTGAAGACCTGCTAGGACGAAAACCTGTCAGGCTGGAGTGGCAAATCATCCGAGATAGACTGGAATCCACCTGCATTCTGGTGACAGGGGGTGGAGGCTCGATAGGCTCTGAGCTATGCAAACAAATAGCCAGGCTTAGAGCCAGTAAGCTGATCATTTTCGAGCAATCTGAATTTAATTTATACAAAATAGAGTCTGAATTAATACAGCAGTTTCCTGGGTTAGTCATAGAATCAATTCTTGGAAATGTCCGGGACAAACTGGCGGTAGAAAAAGTGGTTACCCGGTATAAACCGGATATGATTTTTCATGCTGCAGCATATAAGCATGTACCGTTGTTGCAGGATCAGCTGCGGGAAGCAGCACTGAATAACGTCATTGGGACTAAGGTCGTGGCTGATGCCGCCATTAAAGCCGGGGTGCGGCGATTTGTGTTGATTTCCACTGACAAAGCTGTGAATCCTGGAAATATCATGGGGGCGTGTAAGAGAGCTGCTGAGGTGCTTTGCCAGAGTTTAGACGGCACGGCCAAAACTAAATTTATCACTGTAAGGTTTGGTAACGTTCTTGATTCCGCAGGAAGTGTTGTACCATTGTTTCGTGAGCAGATAGAGAATGGGGGGCCCGTAACAGTAACCCATCCTGATATTACTCGCTATTTCATGACTATACCGGAATCATGTCAACTGATTCTCCAAGCGGCTACCGTGGGGCGGGGAGGAGAGGTTTTCGTGCTTGATATGGGGGTGCCGATTAAGATCAGTTATCTTGCTGAACAATTGATTCAACTCAGTGGTAGGACGCCAGGGGTTGATATCAATATTGAATATATCGGTCTTAGACCTGGTGAGAAAATGTATGAAGAGCTCTTTCATGAAAATGAAAACTTAACTCCGACAGGACACAGCAAGCTTCTATTGGCCCAAAGTCGTCAGTACCGTTGGGAGTATGTTACTGATCTCGTTAGCCAGTTGGAAGACGCCTGTTTTTCTTTTAATGATCGGCGTATTTATTACATGCTTAAAAAACTAGTACCCGAATTTGCCCAGGTTGATGAACATATCGAGCTAGAGAATACGGAAAATGATAGCCAACAGGTTTTGTACGCCATCCGATAAAGCTTGAACACATTGGTTGTGACAGGTATAATTTCCGCTTTTTAGAAGTCGCCAACCATTTGGAGCGAAGACAGAATGAAAACTTTCAGTGCGAAACCAGCCGAAGTTAAACGGAGCTGGTTTGTTGTTGATGCCGAGGGCAAGACGCTTGGTCGGCTCTCAGCCCAGATTGCTCACCGCTTGCGGGGTAAACACAAGCCCGAGTATACGCCGAATGTTGATACCGGCGACTATATTGTTGTTGTTAACGCTGAAAAAGTACGGGTTACAGGTAATAAAGAAAAAGACAAGATTTATTACCACCATACAGGATATATTGGGAATATGAAGTCGATTTCCCTGGGTAAAATGCGCAAGACCCATCCGGAAAGAATTATTGAGAAGGCCGTAAAAGGTATGATGCCACGAAACTCTTTGGGACGTGCAATGTATAAAAAGCTAAAAGTATACGCAGGCCCAGAACACAAACATCAGTCTCAACAGCCGGAGTTGTTGGAAATTTAATAGTAACTCTACAGCCACAATCTGAATAGTTACATTTGATCATTTTTTAAAAAGCAGGTTACTTTAATGGCGGAAACGCAATACTACGGTACAGGACGGCGCAAAAGCTCAATCGCATGCGTCTATGCCAAAATTGGTAGCGGTAAGATCATGATAAACAACCGCTCATTGGATGAATATTTTGGTAGACAAACCGAACGTATGGTTGCCTGCCAGCCGCTTGAGCTGGTTGAAATGGCCGGTAAGCTGGATCTAAGTATCAAAGTAACGGGAGGTGGCACCTCAAGTCAGGCTGGCGCTATTCGACATGGTATTACCCGTGCGTTGATGGAATATGATGAGACTCTTCGCCCTCAACTCCGCAAGGCAGGCTACGTAACACGAGATGCTCGAATCGTGGAACGTAAGAAAGTGGGTTTGCACAAAGCCAGAAAACGTCCACAATTCTCAAAGCGTTAATCTACTTCGTACGCGATCACAGTCGCGGTTTTTATATCGGATCATTATTCCGATAGCCGCTTGTTGAAACAGTTGCATTATCTGTTCTGCATCTGTTTCAGCAGTTTGACTTTGACAATCAACACCTTTTTAAATCTGCGACCACGCGTATTCTAAACATTCAGAATCTATACGCCTGAGCTGTGGTTTATAAAGAGTTTCTCAGCGCAGTTGCCATAGCTCTGACCCTTATAGCATTTTTTCCATATATTCGTTCAATCCTGAAAGGGAAAACAAAGCCCCATGTGTTCTCTTGGATAATCTGGGGTTCGACCACATTTGTCGTTTTTTTAGCGCAACTTGCCGATAAAGGCGGGGCAGGTGCTTGGCCAATAGGCGTTTCAGGAGTAATCACCCTATACGTCGCGTTCTTGGCTTATATAAATAAGTCGGATAGTACGATTACCGGAACAGATTGGTTGTTTTTTGTATCGGCGATGACTTCATTCCCGTTATGGTATCTTACGTCTGACCCATTATGGGCGGTGGTGATTCTGACAGCGATTGATGTGATTGGATTTGGACCCACTATCCGGAAGGCATATATTTGTCCCTTTGAGGAGCAGTTGACGTTTTTTGTGATTATGGTGGTGCGTAATATTGTCTCCATGTTGGCATTGGAGCATTATTCGCTAACAACAGTATTGTTTCCGGCAGTTACAGCGATGGCATGTCTGATGTTTATCCTGATGGTAATGTTTAGGAGGCATACGAGCTGACCGGGCAGTAGGGTTAAAAATGCTGCGCAATCTTGGTAACTTTATTTCGTTAAACCACCTGAATCAAATTGTTTTTCCTTATACTCGCAAAGTTCTTCGATACAACAACTGCTACAACGGGGTTTACGGGCGATACAGGTATATCGTCCATGTAATATCAGCAGGTGATGAGCATCTAGCTTGTGTTCTTTGGGAACCCAGCGATTCAATCTTTCTTCCACTTCCAGCACATTCTTACCCGATGCTAATCGGGTTCGGTTTGCAACACGGAAAATATGGGTATCGACAGCGATCGTTGGGTGACCGAAAGCGGTATTCAAAATTACGTTTGCGGTTTTTCTACCGACACCTGGAAGCGCTTCCAGGGCTTTACGGGAATTAGGTACGATGCTTTGATGTTGTTCCTGAAGTATTTTGCACAGCTGAATAATATTGTGGGCTTTGTTGTTGAATAGCCCGATGGTTTTGATATAGTCCTTTAAACCTTCTTCACCTAGTGCGTTTATCGCTTCTGGAGTATTCGCGACGGGAAACAAGCGTACAGTTGCTTTGTTCACACCTTTATCCGTTGCTTGAGCGGAAAGAACGACAGCAATAAGGAGTTCGAAAGGCGTTGAGTAGTTCAATTCAGTGGTGGGTTCCGGTATGACCTTGGCTAAACAGTTAAAAATAGCGTTACGTTTTTGCTGATTCATCCGGTACCGGGTTTTGTTGACATTATTTGCATGGTATCTTCGTTTCCAAGCGATTTTTTCTGTTGTTTTGCGTCAATAATATTTTTTATAGCAATAAGAAAACCAAGCCCAATAAATGCACCCGGCGGAAGGATCGCGAGGAGAAATCCCTTATAGTCACTAATCAAAACAATCTTCCAATTGTTAGCCGCTGCCCCGAACATTAGATTGGCGTGATCAAGCAATGTACCAAAGCCAATAGCTTCCCGCAATGCACCTAGGAAAACCAGGGCAAAGGTAAAGCCAATCCCCATAAACAAACCATCCAAAAAAGCCAGGTCAACCGGGTTTTTAATAGCGAAAGCCTCGGCTCGACCGAGAATGGCGCAGTTGGTAACGATCAAAGGAATGAATATACCGAGAATTTTGTAGAGCTTAAAAAAATAGGCATTCATTAACAATTCGACAATCGTGACGATGGATGCAATGATCAGGACAAAAATTGGCAGGCGAATTTCCTTGGGAATTCGATTGCGAATCAGAGAAACAATTACGTTTGAAGCAACCAGAGTGAGTGTTGTCGCTAACCCCAGCCCAAGGCTGTTGATAACCGTATTGCTAACGGCCAATAGAGGGCAAAGGCCAAGTAGGGCTACCATAGCCTGGTTATTCTTCCAAAGACCGTTTTGAATAATTTCTCTGTATTTGGACATCTTATTCAAATAGTTCAGTTTTGTAATTCCGGTAATAAATCAACGTTCTACGTACTGCATTGACTATTGCCCGGGGTGTAATTGTAGCGCCGGTGAATTGATCAAACACACCACCATCACGTTTTACGGCCCAACCATTTTCATAAGGTCTATCGAGGGAACGTCCGGCAAATTGCCTGACCCAATTGGAACGGCTTTCTTCAATCCCATCGCCAAGTCCTGGAGTCTCTCGATGGGCGACTACGCGCACCCCCACCAGCTCGCCGTTTTCCCTGATAGCGACAAGCAACTTGATTGTACCGTTATACCCATCAGGTGCCTGAGTGGCAATAACGACAGCAACGTTTGTTTGGTATTTTCTAATTCGGTATACCGTTATCGAGCTCGGGGATTCTGGAAACCCTTTGTCACCAATGACTCGTTTATCTGAAAGGATGTCGTTATCGTACCATGCTGCAGGTATTAGTTCGTGGAAACGCTGTAGCAGGGCGGTTCTTTCGTTCTCAGCGATCCGTTTTTGAGTTTGATGATGAGTCCAATCGATTAGCGATGTGCCGACAACGGCAAATAGACCCAGGAAAGCAGCAGACCGAAATACCGATTCCAGTACTGGACTCATGAGGAACGTACAACAGTCCTTGGGCGGGTAAAGTGATCAATAGTTGGTGCCGCGAGATTTAGAAGTAGGATGGCAAAAGCGATGGCATCCGGATAGCCTCCCCAGGTTCGGATGACATAAACAATAACCCCCATTATGATGCCGTATAATATTCGGCCCAGGGATGTAGTGGCTGCAGTTACCGGGTCAGTTGCGATAAAAAATGCACCTAGCATGGCGCCACCACTGAAAAGATGGAATGCTGGAGACAAGAATATAGCGTCATCTTGCAGGTAGAAAATAGATGCCATAGTTGCTAATCCGCCCAGGAAACCGATGGGAATTTGCCAAGCAATCGCTCGGTTCGCAAGCAGTCCACAACCACCGAATAAAAAGGCTGTTGCTATCCATTCCCAACCCATGCCCGCAACAGTACCATAGAGGGGTGACGAGGTAATCTCACCAATGGATTTGTTTAGCCTCAGTTCAGTTTTCACCGTATCTAGTGGTGTTGCCATGGTAATGGAATCAGCAGACGTGTTAGTGAAGATCGTCTGCAAAACACTAGAGAAGTTACCAACTGATCCATTGAGTTCCAAGGGAGGATTCCAGCTGGTCATTTGTTGTGGAAAAGAAAGCAAAAGTGCGACATAGCCTGCCATGGCTGGATTAAAAGGATTGTAACCGAGCCCACCATAAAGTTGTTTGGCGATAACAATCGCAAATAGAGCGCCATTAACAGTGACCCACCACGGAGCTAGCGGTGGTAAGGACAGTGCCAGAAGTGTTGCGGTCAGGACGGCGCTGAAATCAAGTAACGTTGTAACAATGGGTTTTCGACGTAAATACAGAACCATCGCTTCGGCGCTGACTGCAATGATGATGGCTAGCGCTAGTTGAATGAAAACGCCCCAACCAAAAAACCACCACATCGTACCGATTCCGGGTATCAGAGCAACTAAGACTTGCAGCATGACTACGGAAACGCTGTTTTGGCCTTTGCGTCGTTGAGCATGGAATGTTGTGGGTTTCATCCCGGGAAATTAACCCTGATGAGGAGGTATCGGAGAATGATTGCTATGATTAGCCTGTCTCCTGGTTTTCACTCTAGCAATGGATTTACTGATTTCCTGGCTACGCATTTTTGCCGATGCATTCTTTTTTTGTTCTATCTGCGCCATCCGGTCAATATATTCTAGCTCAATACGCGTCTGACGGGCTAGATATCGGGTGCGAGCCCGATCTGCTTCCTCTTTGTCTTGTTGCTTGATAGCTATTTCGCTTTTTGCCGAATGAAAATAATGTGCTAATGGAATCTGACTGGGGCAAACGGCGTCGCAGCGACCACATTCAATACAACTCTGTAAAGCGAAATCTTTAGCCTTTTCCAATGCACCAGATCGGCAATACCAAAAGAGTTGTTGGGGCAGGAGATTAACAGGGCAGACGGGTTCGCATTCACCACAACGGATACAGGGCAAGTGCTGTTGCTCGGTACTGGTTGTCACAGATAGACTATTTATCATCTTGCCGGCCTCTACTGCTTCATTTGGTATCATGACAATGCAATCTACCGGACAAGCCGGCGCGCAAAGGTCACAACCGGTACATTCCGTCTGAATAACGGTATGCATTTGTCTGGGAGCCCCTATAATTGCATCCACTGGACAAGCAGGAATACATAGAGCACAACCAATGCAATCTTTCTCGACGACAACTGCAACATGGTTTACTTGTCGTTGTCCATAGTCTTCATTCAAGGGAAGAGGTTCAACACCTAAAAGTTCAGAAAGTGCAAGGATACATTCATCACCACCGGGTGGACACTGGTTAATACCAGCCTCTCCAGCGGCAATAGCCGATGCGTATGGTCGGCATCCCGGGTAGCCGCATTGTGCACATTGGGTTTGAGGTAACAACACATCAATACTATCGGCAATGGGATCACCTGGTACTGTGAACCGATGTGCGGAATATCCGAGTATCAAGCCGAATAGGGCAAAAATGAAGCTGATCGTGATAATCGCAAGCATAGCCTTTGAAATCTAGCTCTTAACCAAGCCGGAAAACCCCATAAAAGCCATGGACATCAGCCCCGCTGTAATCAGTGCAATTGCGTTTCCTTTAAACGGCAGGGGAACATCAGCAACATCAATTCGCTCACGAATTCCGGAAAATAAAACCAGCACCAAAGAAAATCCTATTGCCGCACCAAAACCATACAATGCCGATTCAAGTAGAGAATGATGTTCCTGAATATTAAGTAATGCGACACCAAGCACCGCACAGTTGGTAGTGATTAGCGGTAGATAAATACCTAAGACTTGATGGAGTATCGGACTGATTCTATGTACCATCATTTCGGTAAACTGAACCACCACAGCAATCATGACGATGTAAACGAGGATACGCAGATACTCCACACCCAAGGGCGCCAAAATGTATTCATTGGCTAAGTAACTCGACACAGTGGACAAGGTCAATACAAACGTCGTGGCCAACCCCATACCTATGGCGGATTCCTGCTTACGAGAAACGCCCATGAATGGACATAGACCCAAAAATTTTGTCAGGACAAAATTATTTACCAGGATGGTGCTAACCAGAATGAGTAGATATTCTTGCATTAAGTATTATTGCTGAGGGGATGGGAGAGGTATTCTATACCAGTCGCAGGTTTAGTCGGGCAGACATGAATAAGTCAAAATTCAACACCCTGCTCAGCCTTGATGCCCTGAGCATAGGCATGCTTAACCGGTGTCATTTCAGTGACGGTATCGGCCTGTTCAATGACTTCCGGCGCTGCATTTCGGCCAGTTAGGATTAAATGCATCCAGGGTGGTTTCTCATTGCGAATGAAATCCGCTATTTCGGCTCCAGTGATCCAGTTGTAGCCAGAGCAGTAATTGATTTCGTCCAGCAGAACCAGGTCGTATTTTTCCGAGAGAATTTTTTCTTTGCTGAACTCCCAGATTTCCCGGCTGGTTTTGATATCTTGCTCCGGATTTTTGGTATCCCAGGTAAATCCGTCACCCAGGGAATGCCACTCTATGTTATCAAAGCGCTTTGCTGCTTTTTGCTCGCCGGTTTTCCATTGGCCTTTAATGTATTGGATGACACAGATATTCATTCCCCAACCCGCAGCACGGAAAACCACCCCAAGGGCGGCGGAGGATTT
>JAZGGE010000213.1:0-10586 GCA_036480195.1 Methylococcales bacterium | reverse complement strand
TGAGGCATTTTTTTGGTGCTTTGTCAGGTATCATGAACTTGGTGCAAGTGATATCAGTCACTGGGGCAATGGGCGATGGACAAAGACAACTTGTATGGTTTCGATCCTTACTTAAAAGCAAAAGATGCACGTTCTCATTCTTGGCTCGATTAGCCCATACTGAATCAAGGGCAATCTGGATGTAGAGCAGATCGCCAAGTTGAAATGTTTCTTTGATTTCAGAGTTCTCTGCTATCAACCCCCTTCGTGTTAGTCTAACTTCTGAAGAAGGCTCTTTTAATACTAACCTGATCGTTTGAGTTGTGATCGCTTGTTGCAAAATACTCTGCCATGCTCCTTCTTTGCTTTTAGGGGAGTCTACCGACGTTTTAAATCGTTCAAGCGAATCCATTTCGAGCAACTGAACTGGGATATGAAAAAGATCAGCAATTCGTTTTACATGCTTATCTGGTACGAAACCTCTGGAACGAATTTCGTTGCCATTAACCCAGGTCGAAATATTGTTCGGTGCTATTCCCAGACATTCGGCTAGCCGTTCATGAGTATTGAGGGACTCATGATGCTGGTATAGGCAACCCAGCTTCCGTGCTAATTGGGGTACATAAAGTGGCATAGGTAAGATTTGTCGGCTTTATAGATAAAGAGCGCAATTATCACCGGTGGCTATAAATTGAGCCTTGATACAATTCAAGATGTTTGAAGTGCCATTGCAGACACCGCTGTCTAAAAAATCCATAGCTTTAGATACGCAACTTGTATAAGCTTCTGTACTCGGTATAGAGGGTGGTGTAGGTGCTCCCGCAAAACTATCGGGTCCAGAAGGCATATGTTGATGTTGTGGTACTGGTGCCAATATAATGTCTGCCGAAACTGCTAGCTGTGTGGTGGATAATAAAACCAGCGCCATCATTACGCCACATTTTTCTCTGGCTAATTTAAGAGCAGTTTGGGTATGAGATTTAGAAATTTTGTTTGTTAGAATATGAGTTTTCATTGATCTTGACCTTTAAATTAAGATAATTAAAAATTTGGGGGGTGACGACAATTTACAAAGTCATTGCCCTCGCTAAATACAACTGAATGATGTCCTATGGATTTTTAGGTTGGTGATTGAGGTTACAACCGTATTCATTCGACTTCACTTTATATTTATCAAAGTAAAAGTTCTATGAAATATTCACGTTTTGAAAAAAAAGGAGTTAGTTTGAATGACTTCTGAACACAATTTTTCTGAGCGATGACAAATGGGTCGAGGAGTTACTTGTATAGTTATTCACGTTAAGCGGATAGTCCTTAATAAGAAAAATGATCCAGATCCTACAATGATGGACAATCATTTTAATGGTAAGACTTGTCATCTTTATAGGGTTTAGATTCAACCCTATAAGGGATGGAAAAAAATAATCATCCAATTTTGCTGGTCTTTTTGCTAGTCTTCAGTCGTATAGCAATAGTTACGTAGCTTGCTATGAACCTATTGCTATACGACTGAAGACAAACAAAAAATATTGTCCAATAATAGATGATTATTTATTTCCAGCTCCCTAATTACATTCTGGTCCCGAACCGGTTGGCTCTACTCCATTTCCTCCTAAAACATCATTATTTCCGGCGAAGTTCAGAAAATCATCTTGGAGTGCTTGCACTGCAGCCTCACCATTACAGACATTTTCTTCAAGCAGGGCATAACCGTTTTGAGAGTTCCAAGTAGTGTCTTGGAATGCCGCATCCACACGTAATTTCAGGATTGTTTCATGCTGTCCGTCCGGATTTTCGCTCTCAGTGTGCAAGTCCCAGAAGAACCTTAGCCAGTCCAGTTCGGTACCAGCATTTTGGGTTACAGGATCGCAGACTTGTTCAGCGAAACGGTTCGACTTATAAGGATCTAAAACATTAAATATTGTTTCGCCTTCTAAGGAAATATCGCGGGGAAACCCCAGATCGTCCTTGTAATATGTAAAACGTCCGTTTTCGGAATCGTGATTGTTGTAGGCATCGGACGATAGGAAATGGGCAAAGCCTTCCATAATAGCGTCACTAGTATTTTCTAATGATGTCAGTGCATGTAATTCGCCTGCGCTACTACATTGCGGTCCTCCACTATCACTCGGAAGGCTATAGTTGCCGTATAGGTATATTTCCGTACCAAATTTGGCTTTCTGGTAAGCCTCCTCAGCTGCATGCCCTACCTCATGGCCTACCAGAAATTTCTGTCGATATTTATCTTCAGTCTGGTCATCAATATTTATAAGAATTTCATTTTCATTCGCGTCGGTGAAGCCAGCGTTAGAACACGCTGCGGCTCCAGGGATATCTCTACAACCATCCTGGTGTCTTACAGTGACAATATAGTCATAATCTAGGCTGGCAGGGTCAAAATGGTGCCACCAGTAACTTGGGAAATTGGCCAGTGCCTGTAAGGTTACTTCAGGCACATTACAGGTATAGTCGGCGTATTTTTTTTCTTTTCCAGTCAGATTTTCCATCATTCCCATGCATGCTATAGGCTGGCAATATGTTGGTTCACCGCTGTGGTCGGCAAAAGGATTGTTGTTGCACTCACTGAAGATTCCACTACGTGCACGTACACGTATATGATCCAATAATAACGATTCCAAATATAGAACCAACGTGATCTCGTTAGAAGCAGGAATGTCTTCGTCGGGCAATATGAAGCAGCCATTTTCACTACTGCCATAGCCTTGCTGGATGACTTCCAACGAGTCTGGGTCTAGTACTTGATAAGCTGCACCACGGGATTTCCAATAGGGCCAGAGATCGTCATTGAGTGCATAATATTCCTCGTGGTTTTCACCCAGGCCACTGTCTACGGTCTCTACAGGATAGCGTAGACAAATTTCCTGATCGACAGCAACTGTGGTTGTTGCGGTTACACAGCAAAGTAAAGTAAGCAAAACGGTCGTTATTTTTTGTATTGAAATGTTCATATCAGTGCTCCTCTCTTGGGCCACCATCGTTGTTACTCAGCTGTAGGCTTCGTGCAACGTGTCCTATACCGGCAAGCTTAATTCCGTGTTTTTTTGCCCATTGACGCATATTAATCGCCCGATTACCGAAATCTCCGGCGCCAAATTTTTTCAACATCTTTTTGACCCGGTAAGCGTAAATTTTACCTTTCTCCATATGCACGAAGGCATGTGGAGTGTAGGCTAAATGTTCTACTGGTCCTTTAGGTTTGATACGTGCTGTTGCACGTGCAACTAATCTGCCGGAATACTGTAAATTGGTAATATTGAAATTGAATTGAGACAAATCAAAAGCCACGTTCATATTGCTTAACGGCGGCGCAATGACAGTGCCCAAATCAACACCTTCTCTTATCGCGTCCAAGGCTCCAGCAACACTTATTGTGACAATAAGTGTTTGCTTAGTTTTATTACGCAACTGGAGGGGCAGCTGAGAGGTTGGCAATGTTGTTAGTGAGTTAGGTCTCGGCAGCTTTTTCCAGCGTAATTCCAACGGTGGGTCTTCAGTGCCTTCCTGACAAATACCAAATGAGTTAGCAGGAGTAGCACAGACTGTCAGCATAATAGTAACAGTAACAAATGATATGTGTTGAAATGTGAATAGTTTTGAAATATTTGTTGTAAGTATTTGGTTAAACATAAGAATCTCCTCAATAATAATTTAGAAACCAGTAGCAATGTTTACGCAAGTTAATAATCGAGTGTTTTTTAATCACAGCTCCATCTTTCATAAACTTCTGTGAATCGTATTTGTTGTGTTTTCTACAGTTGTCTTGACCGGTTCATGCACCTCTTTCGGAATCACATAAACCGGACAAGATATTAGTGTATAATTTATCTCCCTATAAACGATAATTTATCAAAAAGAATAGATAGTTAATGCCGCCATGGGGGGCTCTTTTCAATATACAAATTTTTATCCTTAATAAGAGATCATAAACAAAACTAGTTATAAAATTCTGACCAGGCACGAATAAATCCACCTGTGAGAGGGTGATAAGTCAGATGGCGAATTCTTCTCCAGCGTTTGGCACCTTTTGCTGTCTTCCATATTTGACTATTCGCACCAATTTCAATAGTTTTTTTAGTTTTCCATGTCCACTTATTTTGACTTACACTCCAGCCCCAATAATAATGCTTCGCTTGCCCAGATCCTACACAAGCGGCAGTTCGGCTGTATGACTTCTTCTTTTTGCTACTATTCATGCGATTTAACTCAAGCCATCCACCACCATTGATAAAACTACCCGCATCACAAAAGCTGGTTTGGAGATTTTCATTCTTACAACTATGCTGGGTAAAGTAGAGAACCCCAGCAGGTGAATTAGTACAGTAACCCACAGCAGCTACTTGAGATGTACCGGTTAGGTCTAATGGTTGCTTAGGTATAACAGTATCTTCTATTACATCGGTCACAGTAAAGTTTGATACGTCACGGCCATCGTCACTTGCAACATCTAATATAGTTTCTGGCACGGGACTACCTTCCGGCGCAATCTTCAGGAAAATGTCTAATATGGAACTGTCCCGATTGACATACTTAGATTGCTGTCCTGATGGAGCAATTTCAACGACTTCAACTTCACGATCTTCTGGTACCGCAAAAAAATGAACTTGTCGATTATCGGGAAACTCGAAAAATGCAACTCTCTCGGCTTCCACTTCTTCCACTTCACCGTTTACGAATGCTTGTTCGGCGCTCTTAAGTTCTTTTAATTCCTCAGGGGATAGCGCTGATAGATCCGTGATCCCTTTTATACCAACATCTGCAGTACTATTATCACAATCACCTTCTACATCTCCTTCTTCGTCATTCCACCAGGTTATGAATATTCCTTCGCATTTTTTGCCTAACCAGTTACAGTCACTTAGACCCTTGCAAGTAGCTGCAACTGCAGAATCTGGTTCTGCCTGGGAAAGACTACCCGTAGGACTGTTGGTGTCTGCCATAATGCTTCCTATTGATGCATTTACGATAGTGACACTGATTACCATAAATTTCGTTATTTGTTTAATTTTAAACATATCTATCTCTCCTTTATCCTAATTCAATTTAAGTTTTTCTATAGAGTACTTTAATCTCCAACAACTGAAAAACACGATTGTACATATGCCATGAAACCTATCACCTAAGATAACGTTTCATTGCTAAGAAAAATACTATTTTTCTTCAGTATTCAAGCTCAACAGGAGTTAATACTTCCTTTGGGCTCTGCCGGAATTAGTAAAAACTATTTTGGTGTCCGGTTAGGTAACATTAAAACCTAATCAGGACTAGACACCTATGTTAGAAAGTTGAGGATTATTGAGTTGGATTGTTCAAGAAATCGAAGGTGACAGCTTCTGAAATGAGACCAGCTTTAGACGTAATGGGTGTTAATATCTGATATTTTGCATGTAAAATGGTTGCTTATTTCTGACTATCGGTTATTTCAGCGTAAGATTCTTAAAATTATCAACAGTGTTAGAAATTGAGGGTCAGACCACCGATAATTCGCCTTTCATTCTCGAATAACGGTTGTTTCTGATCAGTTTCCTGGAAGTTGAAATGTTGGTCGAATAAGTTTTCTATCTGGATACTTAAGAATCCATAACGTTTGGGTAAACGATAACCTGCCATGATTCCAACGACGATAAATTGATCGTTGCCGGATTTTGCCTCTGAGGAAGTAGAAAAATTAAAAAAATCGCCTTTTTGATAGACAAAGCTTGGGCTAAGGCGTGCAGTAAAGCCTGAAGGATGAACGAAGGTCAAACCTAATTGAATCCTATGCGTTTTTGTAAGATTAAATGCTTCAGCGAGACTGCCTTTATGATCCAGATATTCGTAAAAATAATCGGTACTCAAACTCCACCAGGGGTGAGGCGCCCAGTAAAGATAGCTGCGTCCCATAACTTCATGCCAGGATACTGCTTTCGGGTTGTCCAGATTACGAGCCGATAGCTCGATGCCGGCAAATAAATTTGAAGATAAACGATGATCTACACCAACTCCGTAGCGCCATGAAACTGCGTCTTCAATATCATCGAAGAATTGGTTGAACCCTGCTATTTGTGTGGGTTCAAGCGTTTGGTTGTTGGCTAACTTGCGCTTTGAAGCCCGAAAAACGGCAAGACGGGCTGTTGTGTCAAGTGTTGGCTTCCATGTGAGCCCAAATTTTGGATTAAGATGAATGTGGGTATTAGCATCTGTTCCATCGATGTCAGAAGCGTCAGCACTTAATCCGATAGTCAGATCAAATTTTTTACCAAGATTGAACTGGGAATAAAGGTACCCGTTGTAGTTACTTTCTTTTTGATGGAGTTGCGATTTTCGTATCGGAGCGGTTATTATCCTGTTTTGATCTCGGTTGTAATAGCCGAAACCACTTGTCACGCTAAATCCATTTGTTCTAAAACTATCTTGGAGTTCTATATTGAAATCCTGATTATTGATTTTGGTGTCGATAGAATTACTTTCCAGAATTCTCTGAACAACGCTATTGGAGTCGACATAAACAAACGATCCAGATAATGCATGTTGCTCTGACCAGGCATGATGGAATCCAAATCGACCGAGATGAGCTTGAAGATTTTGTCGAAGATCACTGGCAAAATCCCCGTTAAATCTTTGTTGCAAATCGCCTTGTTCCGTTTTAAGGTAACGATATTCAGCAACAATGTGGGTATCGTCTGTTAGCTTATTCTGTAAGTAAATATTGTAGGCATCATTTTTTGCATCATTATTATTGCGAAAGCCTTTGGTTTGAATATGTGATTGCCCAAGACTAAAGGAGAAATTATCTTTGATCCCGGAAATAACCACTTCATCACCTAATGTATCTTGATTCCCTACTACTCCCGAGCTGAATAGAGATATTTTATTGCGATTAAATAATGGTCGAAATTCGTTGAGTGATGCTTCTGCTGGACCATTGGTATCGATTAGCACTAATGAGCGATTATTATCAGATGCGCTTGTAACAGTTTGTGATTGAATAGAGAAAGTGGATGGACTTGAGGAAGAAACCGGAGCGCTATTTATTGGCTGAAGCAATTGTGATTGCAGTAGTTCGCTGGCTTGTGCAATTTCATGGCGCGGTAGTGAGCTATAGGAATCTGCTAAAAAACGATGGCCAGAGTAATCCAGAAAATTATTTCCTATTGAATTCCAGCCTTCGACAAGCGCTCGTTGCTGAAAGTCCAGATTAAAGAATATCCGCCCAAGTGCTGCATTACTTGCTGCCAGATCCGATTCTATGAGTTGTCGGGATCGGTTAATCAGTCGGTTATCGTTAAGTTTAATGGCTTTCTGAAGGTCGCTCAGAGCATCAATTGGTCGATTTTCGGTTTGTTTCTGGATGGCTTGAAAAAACCACGAAGTTGGATCCTTTGGATCAAGTTCTTTAGCGACTTCATATTCATTAGCTGCCAGGTTACCCTTTTTCTGGTCATAATAACTCTTACCCAGGTAGGTTCGAATCAGCGGATTGTTGGGATTCAGACCAGCAGCTATTTCGATTTCCAGTGTTCCACCATCGAGATCCCCCTTGCGGATTTTGCTAAGTCCAAGACCCAGACGTGGTAACGGATCTGAAGAATCTAAAGCTATGGCCTGTTGAAATGCGCTTATGGCAGAAGGTAAATCCACCTTTATCAAATAACTGAAACCCAGTACCGTTTGCGCGTAAGACAGGTTTGGATTTAGTATTGCGGCACGTCTGGCGGCTATTAGAGCATGATTGGTTTGTCCTCTGGCGAGTTCAAGTTCGGCAATTCTCGCCTGTATAAGTGAATTATTCGGTGATAGTGTTGCCGCTTCTTCAAGATTAACAATCGCTAACTCGATGTTAAAATTTGCCTGTAATGCATAAGAAAGTGCAATCCGTGCAACGGAAGAAGTTGAATTATTAGCAACTGCCTTCCTTGCTAATCGCAAGGCACTTTTCTTATCATTATTGACTAACTCGATTATCGATTCTAAAGCCTGTGCGGTCGAGTTGTCTGGATGAGTCTGGGTGACGTTAGCTAAGGATAGACGAGCTTGGTCAACGCGCCCCATAGAAAGTAGCAAACCGGCTTCTAGATTGTAATCACTTATCGTGCGTTTTTCTGCTGGTATTTTTTTGAGTTCGTTGATAGCCTTTACCACATTTCCGGTTTCATAGAATGTAAAGACCTTATCTCTGTTAATTTCTTGCGCCTTCTTCAATTGGGTTTTTGAGCTATAGTCGATAATTGGTGGGTAATAAAGTGCCCATTGTACTGTGTCACGAGAATTGACAATCAGTGTTTTTCTTGGCGGCATATTTGCAGTTGCGATTGTTTTTTCGTTGTTTCGCAATCTTATACTTCCTTTTGTGTTTCCCGCTAAGACTCTACCTTCCATTACGATGATTTCGGTAGTTTTAGACTTTACCTTGACTGAAAACTCTGTTCCTTCAATACCTGCATTCAGAAAAGGTGTTTTCACTTTAAATGACATTGGCGTACGACTGAAAAAATTTGCGATTCCTTTCACAATTTCCAGGAAGGTTGAGCTACCAGGTTTTGCTTTCGGTAATGTCATTACTGTATGTTGGTCGAGACGAATGGTAGTCTGTTGCTCACGCAAAAAGACTGCTGCGCGGCTTAGACCGAAAACTTGAATCATTTCACCCCCACAGAGAGATTCTTCGACCTTTAATGATCTCCATTCATTTTCTGCATCTTCTCGTACTTTGACTTGACCTTCAATACTGACTATCTTTGCAACCCACGAGTCACAATTTGCTATGGAGTCAGCTTTTAAACTCAGAGGGATTGCAAAGATCAACATTACACAGAGAAAAAAAAGTGTTATATGAGTAATTTTATGGTTATTCGATAAACGATTCATAATTAAAGGTAAATGACTGGATCCCAGTGAACCGATCCCAGGTTATTGCGCAGAAATTCAGTTCGTTTTAGATAAAATAATGCTGGGCCATCGTCTGGAAAAATATCGAGTATTTCAATCAATCGTTCTACTGTTTCCTGCCATTGTTGATCGGTATATGCTAGTAGCGCATCAGAGAATGAATCGCAGAGCCACTGTAAATTTTTCTTTTGACCTGTATTGAGTTGGTCTGACTTTCTTCCTACGAGTTCATAAATGTTTAAAGGTGCGTTCATGCCTTGCAATAAAAACGTTCCAACCGGACGTTGTAAAAAACTGTTAAGTCCACTTATAGCATCTTCTGATATGAGTATTTGGGTGCCGAGTTCTTTGTTAAGACTTTCGAGTCTTTGTGATAAATTTACGATTGAGCCAAAACTGCGAAGCTGTCGCGTGTTATCAAAACGAATTTCTCCAATGGCTATACACCCGGCGTGAAGTCCAATTCTAGTAGGAATGGATAGCTCATCTGAATCAAAAGAAGGCTGTTCGACGGCTTTTGCAATATCAAGGGCGCCTTCACAAGCCTGATGCCGCAAATAAATATCGGGCTTTGAAGCTACCCAGAGTGCCAGCATACAATCTCCGGTTTGATCAGCTACAATTCCTTCTCTGTGCAAAACAGGACGGGCGATTGAATGAAAATACCCTGTCATAATCTTGCCGATTTCAAGTGGGTCTTTTTCAGAACACAACGATGTGAATCCGGCGACATCGGTGTGTAAACAAGTTCCATGGACTTCGCCAGTTGATCGATGTAGCATGCCCGGTGACTTAATGATCTGTTCAATCACACTTGCAGGTAAATAACCACTGAGTGCGGTATGCACGGATTTTATATATTTTTCCAACTCAGCACGGTTTATAGCAATCGCGGTGGGTATTGTGAAAATCGTCTGAATCAGGGGGATTATCAACGGTAACCACAGCGATTGAGTCTGAAATAGATAAAGCTCAAAGGAAATATAGCCAACGGCAACAACAATTGTAAAAATAAAAGCATGCCAGGTTTTTAGTGAACGCCAGACAATACTGATCATCATCCCCCAGGCCACAATCAGGACTATTCCTAGTGGAATATTAATACGCCGAATTTGGCTGTTTTCTATAAGGTTATTGATAGCGGTAGCCATTATTTCAACACCGCTCATTTTTAAACCATTAAGGCCTGGGAATACTGTTTCGAAAATGTCTTTGCCCTTCTGTTCTACAGGTGATGATTCAGAAACACCTATTAACACAATTTTTTTATAAAACGGGTTGGTATCGTGACAATGACTTGGTGGTGATTTAATGATTTCTGAATAAGCCACTGTTTTTATTGTTCTAGGTGGGCCATAAAAATTAAGGTAAAACCAATTTCCGTTTTTTAACAAGTTAATGAATCTGCTTATTTTTTTAATAGTGGCTGGGAGGAAGACAGGATCGTAGGAGAACTTTATTCTGGACAGTAAATCATTACTAAAATTAGGTGAATTAATGAATAGACCTCGCAGATTGATTAAGTCCGCAGAAATGGATTTTATTTTGTCTGGTCTCTGGATATTTCTTTCAGATTTAAGCTGGGTTATCTGGTCATTTAATATTTCTCGAATATCAGAGAGATATAGATAGAATACAATTGATGGCAGAGTCGGTAAATCGCCTGCACTGACCATAAACGGCCAATAACCGGTTACGCCATATGCTGTGTTAGGAAGAAC
>JAZGGE010000212.1:0-25688 GCA_036480195.1 Methylococcales bacterium | reverse complement strand
AATCGCTGGGAGCTCTGTGCAAAGGCGCTCTCGCGAAAGGATAAGGATATTCTGGATCGTCCCTCCTGGTAAGAGCTCGTTGAGCGGTGAAACAGATCGATGTGGTAACAACTTGATCTGGCCAATGAAATCGTAAATTTTAAAAAGACAATGAAAGCAACAGAAGCAAAGCTCCTTGATTTTATAAAAAAGTCCCCTCAGTTTTTGATTCCAATCTATCAGCGCACCTACTCCTGGACAGAAAAAGAGTGCAGGCAGCTATGGGATGACATTGTCCGTTGCGGTTTCAATGATGAAATCACCGCGCATTTCATCGGTTCCGTTGTGTATGTGGAAAAGGGGCTTTACTCGGTTTCGTCGCAATCGCCTTTGCTAATTATTGATGGGCAGCAGCGTATTACGACTATCACTTTGCTTATAGCGGCTTTAGTTGAAGTGATGGGTGATAATGAACCATTCGATGGCTTCACTCGAAGGAAATTAAGAAACTACTATTTACTCAACCCGGAGGAAGATGGGGAGAAGTACTACAAATTAGTCTTATCCAAAACGGATAAACCGTCACTGATTGCGATTTTGAATGATGCGGAGCAACCACAAAGCAAATCAGTGCGGGTCACAGAAAACTTCCGTTTATTTAAAACGTGGCTCGACAAACAGGAGGATTTGTCAGTTATCTGTAAAGGGTTGGCAAAGCTGATGGTTGTCGACATATCGTTAAATCGAGAGCAGGACAACCCGCAACTAATCTTTGAAAGCATGAACTCTACAGGTAAGGAGTTGAGCCAGGCAGATTTGATACGGAATTATATTTTGATGGGCTTGGAGCCGAAACTGCAAACAAGGCTGTATGAAAAGTACTGGTACCCGATGGAGTTGGATTTCGGGCAAGAGGCCTATTCAAACCACTTTGATGGGTTTATGCGGCATTTTTTGACCGTTAATACTGGGATTATTCCTAAGACTGGAGAGGTCTATGAGGGATTTAAACACTATGCTGGAAGTCCCGTTGTAGCCGGGGCGGGTGTAGAGTCTTTAGTGTCGGGGATTCGGGACTACGCAAAATATTACTGTGCCTTGGCTTTAGGGGCGGAACACGATGTTGAATTAAAGCAAGCGTTTCATGATGTTCGCGAACTTAAGGTCGATGTTTCGTATCCGTTCCTTTTAGAGCTGTACGGTGACTATGCGAATAATAATTTAGCAAAGGAGGACTTTGTTTTGGCCGTACGATTGGTGGAAAGCTACGTGTTTCGCCGAGCGGTTTGTGCAATCCCCACAAACTCAATGAATAAGACATTTGCCAATCTGGCTAAGAGCTTAAAGAAAGACCGCTATTTGGAAAGTATTTATGCAGCCTTTCTATTGCTTCCCACCTACCGGCGTTTTCCTAAAAATGATGAGTTTCAACGAGAAATAAAAACAAAGGATCTGTATAACTTCCGGAGTAGAAGCTATTGGTTAAGGCGCCTAGAGAATTTTGATCGTAAAGAGCGTGTGCCTGTTGATGATTACACGATTGAACATATCATGCCGCAATGTGATAACAAGCCTGAAAAAGTGACTGCGGAATGGAGGAATGAATTGGGTGAGGATTGGGAGCGCGTTTGGGAAGCATACCGACATACGTTAGGTAATTTAACACTCACCGGTTATAACTCTGAATACAGTAATCGCTGCTTTAAGAAAAAATGCGACATGGACGGTGGTTTTTCTCAAAGCCCACTAAAACTGAATCAAGGTTTGAGTACAGTCGCAGTATGGAATGAGGAATCAATCAATGAGCGTGCAGATCGGCTGGCAGCAATTGCTTCAAAGGTTTGGCTGCCAGCGCAACTCGATACAGAGATTTTAGAAACTTATCAACCGAAAGCAACGACTGTCGGCCAGTATTCAATTGAAGATCATCCGTATTTGGCTTCCGGTCAACTTAGAGAAGTGTTTGAAATCTTTCGCAAAGAGGTTAAAGCACTCGATCCTTGTGTGAGCGAAGAATTTCTTAAGAAATATGTGGCGTTTAAAGCGGAAACTAACTTCGTTGATGTCGTACCTCAAGCAAAACGCTTACGACTAACGCTGAATATGTCGTTTCCAGAAGTGGATGATCCGCGAGGTTTGTGTAAAGACGTAACCAATATAGGCCGTTGGGGGAATGGAGATGTGGAAGTGGGGTTAGCTTCGTTAGCAGAACTTCCTCATATCATGGCCCTGGTACGCCAAGCGTTCGAGAAGCAAATGGACTTCGATATAGGCAATTCATTGGCGCTGTTTTAATCTTAAAGAACCGCATTTGAAGGGTGCGCCTCCCGCATAACCCGAAGGTAATCCGTTATTGTTCCAGTCTTGAGCTTTTTCTTTGCTTCGATGTAATCATCAAAAACTCTTCCCAGAATAATTTTCTCCAAACGTAACGACCGTTTGGCGATGTTCGGATTGATTCCATCATCCATCGTTGCCAGGGTTTTCCTTGCTTTACGGCTCTCTATTTCCGGGTAGCGTTCGAAACCGGTTCAATTTTTTATTCGTTTTCTTCCCAGGTTCATAACCAAAAATACCTTTTGATTGTATACAAAGGTAATAGATGCGGTGTTTTCAGCTTAAGGTTTTTCTCCAAGTCAGCGGTACTACCTGGCTCCCCTACTTTCCAGGTAAGTTACTGTCACGAAAGAAGGAAAGTCGTACTCACAAAGTGCTTGACTTAATGGATTTTGATTCCTATAGTGGGGGTAAGGGGAAAAAAATGGGGAAATGGGGAGAAATGTGGGAAATTAGGGTTTATTTTGTTCAAAGGAAATTATCCAGTAAATCTGGATAGTAAAGGGCGTCTTGCCATACCGACGAAGCTTCGTCCGGTGTTCCATGATAGCTGTGATGGCCGGTTGGTCGTTACCACTGATCCGGAAGGCTGCCTGATGCTTTTTACGCTGCCTGAGTGGGGCGAGGTTGAAAAACAATTTGAAGTCCTGCCTACTTTGAATACTCATGTTCGGTCAATAACGCGATTGATTATTGGCCATGCAATGGATTGTGATATGGATGGGCAGGGGCGAATTTCCTTGTCTGATACTCTGCGGCAGTTTGCGAATTTGGAGAAGCAGGTTGTACTGGTTGGCCAACTGACTAAGTTTGAAATATGGGATGCGAAGACCTGGAATGAACGTCGGGACTCGCTAACCGAGGATGCTTCGCTGGACGATTTAAAAAACAGCGATCCAGTATTACAGAATCTTGTATTCTGATTTTTGTATGGAACAGCAAAAACATTTGCCTGTAATGCTCGATGAAGCATTGCAGGGTTTGGAAATTCAACCAGAAGGGATCTATTTAGATTGTACTTTTGGCCGGGGCGGACATAGCAAGGCGATTCTTGATCGACTCTGTGGCGACGGCAAGCTTCTGGCGATAGATAAAGATAGTGAAGCAGTGAATTCAAGTGTGGCGATGACTCTGGGTAAAGATTCGAGATTTGAAATCGTACAGGAGAGTTATGCCTGCTTGCAACAAATTGTTGATAAACGAGGTTGGAATGGCAAGGTTATGGGGATTCTTATGGATCTTGGGGTTTCTTCCCCACAACTGGATAGTGCGGGCCGGGGATTTAGTTTTCTTCATAGTGGACCACTTGATATGCGCATGGATACGCACAAGGGTTTGTCTGCGGCGGACTGGCTGGCGAATGTCAAGGCAAGCGAATTAACGGAAGTTCTCAAATTATATGGAGAGGAACGGTTTGCCCGTCGAATTTCCTACGCAATTGTAGCTGAACGTGAGCAAGCCCCCATTGTAAATACTCGGCAACTCGCAGATATTATTACTGATGCAATCCCTTTTCGCGAAAAACACAAGCATCCGGCAACACGTAGTTTTCAGGCTATTCGGATCTACATTAATCATGAATTGGATGATTTGAGGGTGGGATTACAACAGGCGGTGAATGTCCTTAAAATAGGTGGGCGATTAGTCGTTATTTCTTTTCATTCGCTGGAGGACAGGATCGTCAAGCGCTTTTTTCGTGATGAACAAAGAGGTGGTGATTTTTCTAAATATTTGCCTATACCGACAGAGGCTAGTGAGCCTCGGCTCACCAAGATCGGTAAAGCAATTCAACCTTCTACGATGGAAGTGGAGAACAACCCTCGGGCGCGCAGCTCTATTATGCGAGTGGCGGAGCGGATCTAGTGATTGTCAAGGTTGCGTTAATGGATCGGCAGATGGATGCAGTCGCTTGGCGTACGAGCAACGGTCGCTCAGCAGAGCTAAATCTTAGTGAGTTCAATAACACAGCTGGTTGTCTTCGATCTGATCTCAATACAACCCTGATGGAGTACTGGTGAAAGGTCATTTAGCAGTGTTGGGTTTTTTAGTACTGTGTTCGGCTCTTGCTGTGGTCTATACAAAGTTTCGTTCGAGATATTTATTTACTCAAATTGGGACGGTGGAGCTTGCAATTTCAAATTATCAAGTGGATTGGGACAAATTACAGCTTGAGCGAAGTACTTTGGCTGCTCCTGGCCGTATTGAGGGGGTTGCCCGTGGCAAATTGGGATTTGTATTTCCGAAGCGGGAGGAAATAGTCTATTTAGATATAGGGTCTTCTGACAGGAAAAAGAACTAGGATGCTGTCCGAGAATAGAAATCGTAGCAAGGAAAACTCATTTTGAGTCAGATTTTTAGATTATTTGAGCCGAATGGTTGGCTATTTAACGAAAATGACCGGGAAATCTGGCCAAAATGAGCTTTTCCGCAGTAGGTTCTCTATTCTCGGTCAGTTTCCTAGATTATCAGCGGTTAGGATTTAAAGACAAATAGAACAGGGCAGGCTGAAAATGGTATATGAAGATAAAAAACTTGATGTAGCCTTTGCGGGTCGCCGTCAGATTCTATTGGGAATGATGGTTTGTATTGTCGTTTTACTGATTGGTCGGGCGGTAGATTTGCAGGTCTTGATGTCCGGGTCGCTCCAAAAAGCGAGTAACTCCCGATCTTTGCGTGTGGTGGAGGTTCCCGCATTCCGAGGAGAGATACTTGACCGTAATGGTATTCCTCTTGCCGTAAGTGTTCCAGTTCAATCCATCTGGATTAACCCCCAGAAATTTCAGTCATCGAGCTCAGAAGAAGCAACTATTGGAAAACTGCTGGCAATTCCACAGCAACGGCTTTCCGCATTGCTGGAGCGTAGTAAAGGAAAAAGTTTCGTTTATCTAAAACGAAGGATAAATCCGGATTTGGCTGAGCAGGTGGCAAACCTTGGATTGGAAGGGCTATATTTTAAACAAGAGTATCGCCGTTATTATCCGAAGGGAGAAGTTGCATCCCATTTGGTTGGTTTTACCGATATCGATGATTCCGGTCAGGAAGGGCTTGAAGGGGCTTTTGACAGTGTACTTAAAGGAGTTCCTGGTGGGAAACGCATCATCCGTGATGGCCGCCGCCGAGTGATCGAAAATGTAGAAAGTTTATCCGCGCCGACGTCAGGGCAAAATCTTACTCTGAGTATTGATCAACGTCTTCAATACTTGGCCTATCGGGAATTGAAATCTGCTGTTATTCAGCATCGGGCTCGGTCTGGTGCACTGGTACTGTTGGATTCTCGAACAGGAGAGGTTCTGGCGATGGTCAATCAGCCTTCATTCAACCCGAATACCCGCAAAGGATTAAAGGGATTCCGGTATCGAAATCGTGTAGTAACTGATTTGTTTGAGCCGGGTTCTACCATAAAACCTTTTGCTGTAGCTTGTGCGTTAGAAGAAGGAAAGTATAGGGTGGACTCAATTGTAGATACAACGCCGGGTTTCTTTCGAGTGGGGCGGAATATTGTCAGGGATACGCATGATTACGGGCTATTGGATGTTGCTCAGGTCATACAGAAATCCAGTAATGTGGGTGCTACAAAGATCGCTTTATCGCTTGAGCCGAACGACATGTGGAAATTCTATGATTCATTGGGTTTTGGTCAATCTGTTGGTGTTGGATTGCCAGCTGAGGCTACCGGCAGATTACCGGACCATCACGAATGGCGTCCTTTCGATCAAGCAATACTTTCTTTTGGTTATGGATTATCCGGTTCAGCATTGCAGTTAGCCCGTGCTTATACTGTGTTTGCGAACAATGGGGAGCTTTCCAGTATTAGTTTGTTCAGAAGGGCAAATGACGACAACCGTCAAAGTGTAATGTCTCCTGAGACTGCGATTCAAATCAGGCAGATGTTAGAACAAGTTATCACTCGTGATGGGACTGCTTACCGGGCAAGTGTTGCGGATTACCGTGTCGCCGGAAAAACCGGTACAGTCAAAAAGCTGGGGAAAAATGGATATGAAAAAGACCGTTATCTGGCGCTGTTTGCTGGGCTGGCACCTGCTAGTAATCCACGGCTTGTGATGGTGGTAGTCATTGATGAGCCTTCAACAGGCGATTATTACGGAGGGGTTGTGGCGGCTCCAGTATTTTCCAAAGTAATGTCTAGTGCATTGAGAATGTTGGGTGTTTCACCTGATGGACTTGAAACAGTACGCCGCACAGTGAAACGAAAGGCAGGGGCAGCATGAGATTCGCTGTAGCACCACAGGTGGATGCAGGGATTACAATGATAGAGCTACTGGCTGGATTGACCAATATCGATGCGATGCCGGATGTTGGTGTGACCGGACTTAGCTTGGATAGTCAGGAGGTTAAACCAGGATATCTTTTCGTGGCTTTAGCAGGAATCAAGACCCACGGTATGAATTTCGTAGCAGAAGCTATTAGAAAAGGCACAGTCGCAGTAATTTATGATCCTGGCAAAGGGGGAGAGCAGTTAACCAGCCCGTTTCGGTACAGCTCTCACATACCTTTTCTTGCTGTGGAGAAGCTTGATCAGAAGGTTGGATTTATCGCCGATCGTTATTTTGGACATCCTTCGGCTTATATGGATGTAATTGGTATTACCGGTACTAATGGAAAAACTTCCTGTAGTTTTTTTATCGCTCAGGCGTTAAAGGCCGAAAAACGCTGCACAGTTTCTGGAACTTTGGGGTGGGGGCCGGTTGAGTCTCTTGAGGCAACATCTCATACGACGCCTGATGCAATAACTGGACATAGTCGGTTAGCGGAGATGTACCGTCACGGTAGTGAAGTGGTAGCGATGGAGGTTTCATCTCATGGCCAGAGTCAAGGGCGGGTTAACGGAGTTCGTTTTCGTGGTGCACTTTTTACTAATTTTAGCCGGGATCATCTCGATTATCATGGTAGTGAAACAGCTTATCTTGCTGCCAAGTTGCGGTTTTTACAAGTTCCCGGATTGAAGTTCGCGGCAGTGAATCTGGATGATTCCAGTGCTGGGAAAATACTTTCTGTTGTACCTGCTAATGTGCGTGTTTTAGGCTTTTCGCGGAAACAGGTTCAGGCGCATGTGGAAATGGTCGTGGCATCTAAAGTGAGGCAAGATTCAAAAGGCATTGCTTTCGAGGTCGAGCATGGTGGTGAAGTCGCTGACGTGTCCGCTCCTGTCTATGGTGATTTTAATGTTGAGAATTTGCTTGCGACCGTTACTGTTTTGTTGGGAATGGAGTTCTCTCTGATTAAAGCGGCTGCATTGGTAGGAAATGTACGACCTGTACCAGGACGAATGGAACGGTTTGATCAAGGATTACACCGGCCTAGCGTAATAGTCGATTACGCTCATACACCCCATGCTTTGGAAAGTGTATTGACCGCCCTTCGACAACATTGCCGAGGAAAGCTTTGGGCTGTTTTTGGTTGTGGTGGCGATCGAGATCAGGGGAAACGTCCGGAAATGGGGCGAATTGCCAAAAGATTAGCCGATCGGATCGTGTTGACGGACGACAATCCTCGCAGTGAAGATGGGGATGCGATAGTCAATGAAATTTTGGTGGGATGCCGAGGGGCTTCAGTGGAAATAATCCGTGATAGGAAGAAAGCTATCTGGCAAGCCATTGGTGGCGCGAAATCAGAGGATATTGTTTTGATTGCGGGGAAGGGACATGAAGCGATTCAGCAAATTGGCGTCAATAAATTTCCTTTTAGTGACCGGAAAGAAGTCCGGGAAGCATTATTGAGCCAAAGTGAACAATGAAAATGAGATTGGCTGAGCTTGCAGATCTTACCCAAGGCCAGCATAGTGGCTCGGAGGTAGAATTCAGTTCAGTTGGTATCGATACACGAACATTGCATCATGGTGATCTTTACATTGCAATTCGTGGTGAACACTATGATGGCAACAACTTTGTTGATGACGCCCAGCAAAATGGAGCGGTCGCGGCTTTAGTTGAACGGAATATCGATCTGGATTTTCCTCATGTCATTGTTCCTGATTCCCGATTGGCCATGGGACAATTGGCAAAAGCGTGGCGCTTGCGCTCTCAGGCGAAAGTGATTGGTGTAACGGGCAGCAATGGTAAGACCACTGTAAAAGAGATGATTGCTTCAATTGCGGGTGTTTGCGGGTCGGTACTCTACACCTACAAAAATCTGAATAATGATCTAGGCGTGCCGTTAACCTTATTACGACTGCAAGATGAGCATCAATATGCCGTTGTTGAGATGGGTGCCAACCATCCCGGAGAGATTGCCTACAGTTGTCAATTTGCGAAACCGGATATAGGCGTTATTACCAATGCTGCGGCTGCACATCTAGACGGATTCGGGAGCCTGGAGGGTGTTGCAAATGCTAAAGGTGAAATGATCTCAGCATTGGCATCAGACGGAACCGCAGTTTTGAATGCCGATGACCCATTTTTTGGTTTTTGGCGAGAATTGGCGGCTGATCGCTCGTTGGTGACATTTGGGCTGGGTACAAAGGCGGATGTTGTTAGTGGAGATTATTCTACTCGATTGGACAAAAATGGTTTCACGACAACTTTTGATATTCAATGGCAAGGACAAAACGTGCCGATTCAACTCCATCTTGCGGGTCGTCATAATGTGAGTAATGCTTTGGCTGCCACAGCTGCAGCGTTTGCGGCGGGTATTCCTACTGAGTATGTGAGAGAAGGCCTAGCTCGGGTAAATCCGGTTCCTGGAAGATTGGAGCCGGTCCCAGGTTGGGGATGCGTTAGCCGGGGGGGTGTTATGTTGATAAATGATAGCTATAACGCCAACCCCGGTTCTTTTTCGGCGGCAGTTGATGTTCTTTGCGACTTAAGCGGTGAACGATGGTTAGTTTTGGGTGCCTTTGGTGAACTCGGGGAAGGAAGTTTTGAGTTGCATGCGCAATGTGGCCGGGAGGCTCTGGAAAAAGGTGTGAATCGGTTGTTTGTTACAGGCGAGGGAGGCAAGCCAGCGGCAACAGCATTCGGAAGGTATGGCGAATTCCATGAAAGTCTGGAAGACTTGATCAATGCGCTGAAATTAGATTTGCGGGAAGGTACTGTGATTCTGGTCAAGGGGTCACGTTGCGAAGGGATGGAAAGGGTTGTGGAACGCTTGACTGGTGGAGGAGGGGCATAGGTTATGCTGCTGTATTTAGCCGACTATTTGTTCCAATATGAAAGCGGTTTTCGCGTTTTTCAATATCTGACACTACGCGCAATTCTTGGTGTTCTTACAGCATTATTAATCTCTTTTATAGTCGGGCCAACGATGATCCGCCGGTTGAGTCGACACAATATTGGTCAGAATGTCAGGGAAAGTGGACCAGAATCCCATTATTCGAAGGCGGGGACGCCGACAATGGGCGGCGCACTAATTTTAGTTGCTATTGGTGTGAGTACGTTGTTATGGGGGGATTTGGACAACCGGTATGTTTGGGTTGTCCTTCTGGTTACCCTGGCGTTTGGGATTATTGGTTTTATAGACGACTACAAGAAGCTCAGGTTTAAGAACAGTAAGGGATTAACAGCAAAAGCAAAATACATCTCGCAATCAGTTTTTGGCTTAGGAGCAGCATTTTTTCTGTATTACAGTGCGCAAATTCCGGCAGAAACTCAACTGATTGTTCCTTTTTTTAAAGATGTTCAAATTAACTTGGGCTGGTTTTATGTGGTGCTTACCTATTTTGTAATTGTTGGAACAAGTAATGCCGTTAATTTAACAGACGGGCTTGATGGCTTGGCCATTATTCCTGCGGTACTGGTTGGCGGTGCACTTGGGATCTTTGCTTATGCTTCAGGTAACGTCAAAATTGCTGAATATTTAAGTATTCCCTATCTGCCTGGAACAGGAGAGTTAGTTGTATATTGCGGGGCGCTGGTGGGTGCCGGTCTTGGTTTTCTCTGGTTTAACGCATATCCAGCACAAGTATTCATGGGGGATGTCGGTGCATTGGCTTTGGGTGCGGGTCTTGGTGTAATCGCTGTATTAGTGCGCCAAGAAATCGTGTTGATGATCATGGGGGGGGTCTTTGTGATGGAGACAGTCTCGGTCATATTGCAGGTGATCTCCTTCAAGCTTACGGGTAAAAGGATATTCAGGATGGCGCCCATCCATCACCATTTTGAACTGAAAGGCTGGCCGGAGCCCCGAGTGATAGTCAGGTTTTGGATTATTACTGTTATTTTAGTGCTGATTGGGTTGGCGACCTTGAAAATTCGGTAGATCAGATGATTAAGATGAGCCAACAACTACAATCAGATCATCCGGGAAATTTGGGTGCCGTTGCAATGAACAATGGTGCAGCCAAGGCTATCATTGTTGGTATGGGGAAAACGGGATTGTCAGTCGCGCGTTTTTTGACGAAGCACGGAATTGAGTTTGCTATAACAGATACTAGAGAGCAGCCTCCCGGATTGGCTGAATTGGAAGCTTGTTGTCCTAATGCGGCAGTCTTTCTGGGTGGCTTCCGTGAATCCGCGTTTTTTGCGGCTACTCACATCGTGGTTAGCCCCGGGGTTTCGTTGGCTGAGCCTTTGGTTGAGAGCGCTGTGAAAAGAGGTGTTGCACTCATTAGTGATATAGACCTTTTTGTTTGTGATGCCGAAGCACCAATTATTGCGGTGACTGGGTCTAATGGTAAAAGTACCGTGACAACGCTTGTGGGTCAAATGGCGGCCGAATCAGGTAAAAAAGTTAAAATGGGCGCTAATCTTGGCCCACCTGCTTTGGATTTGTTGGGTGAGGAAGTGGATCTTTACGTATTGGAACTTTCCAGTTTTCAACTCGAGCGAACTCATCTGCTCCGTCCTGCTGCAGCGGTGGTATTGAATATTAGTCCAGATCATATGGATCGGTACGAATCCCTGGAAGCCTACAAGCGGGAAAAACAACGTATTTTCGATGGTGATGGGATTATGGTCATCAATGCGGATGACCCTGCTGTTGCTGCTATGAAAATACCCAAGCGATCGACCATTCAATTTAGCGTTCAACCTCATTTACCAGTGGATTTTGGTGTTGGTTTATTCGACGGTGAACAGTGTTTGATAAGAAGGGGGCAGTCTGTGATTCCGGTTTCGGAATTAAAAATTACAGGGCGCCATAATAGAGCGAACGCTCTCGCGGCACTCGCTCTTGGAGAGGCTGTTGGTCTCGAAATGAAAGCCATGCTTACCGCTCTACGAAAATTCCCAGGGTTAGAGCATAGGATGCAGTGGGTGGCTGAGAAGAACGGTGTGACATGGATAAATGATTCCAAAGCGACCAATGTAGGTGCCTGCTTGGCGGCCCTGGAAGGAATAGATGAGAAAGTAGTTTTGATTGCCGGGGGAGAAGGAAAAGGAGCAGATTTTTCGGAGTTATCTGAGTCTATCGGAGAAAATGCCAGGGCTGTCGTATTAATAGGGAAGGATGCTGATCTACTCCAACAAGCAATGGGAGGTGGGATTGTCAGTCAACCGGCAAACGAGATGCAACAGGCGGTAGAAATCGCATCTTCCTTAGCACTTTATGGGGATACGGTACTGCTGTCACCCGCTTGTGCAAGTCTGGATCAATACTCTGACTACCAGGAAAGAGGATGGGCATTTATTAACGCAGTCAAAGGATTGTTGTCATGACTCAGTATCGCCCAAACCCTATGAAAGGTTTTAGTATCGCTCTTGGCTCCAAACAGTTCTATCTGGATCCCTTGTTGATGTCTGGTGTAATGGCTTTGTTGTTGTTAGGGTTTGTTATTTTGACTTCAGCATCACTAAATGTGGGAGAAAAATTGCCTTCAGGCAACCCTTTTCACTACCCTGTGCGGCAATCTGTGCACATACTTATTGGCGTGGTAATGGGCGCCGTGTCGGCATCGATACCACTTCATGTCTATGAAAAGATCGGTCCCTGGCTGTTCATTATGGGTGTTGCACTGCTGGTGTTAGTGCTGATTGTGGGTGTAAAAGTAAATGGCAGTATGCGTTGGCTATCGGTCGCTGGTGTCAGGATACAAGTATCCGAAGCTGCAAAATTGTTTGCGGTAATCTATATGGCTGGCTATTTGACCCGGCACGTGGAAACAGTGCGTGAATCCTGGTCAGGTATGATGAGACCACTATTTTTACTCTCGTTCGCTTGTCTGTTAATTTTGCTGGAGCCGGACTTTGGTTCCGCTGCGGTCATTCTGATGACGGCGATGTTGATGATGTTTCTGGGTGGCGCACGGCTTCGCCAGTTTGCTGTGTTGACGGTAATATTGGCGGGAGTGGGGGCTCTGTTGATTTGGTACTCACCTTATCGTCTAGTACGAGTGACCTCGTTTATGGATCCTTGGCAGGATCCCATGGGCAGTGGGTTTCAATTAACCCAGGCAGAGATAGCGTTTGGCCGGGGAGAGTGGTTTGGTGTTGGATTAGGATCGAGTCTCCAGAAACTTTCCTATTTACCGGAAGCCCATACAGATTTTATTTTCTCGGTACTTGCCGAAGAACTTGGTTTGGTTGGCACAATGTCTGTCATTTTGTTGTTCGCCGTTGTTATATGGCGAATCTTTGTAGTTGCCCGTAACGCGGAATGGGCAAGTCAGCCGTTCGGAGCATTCTTAGGATATGGTTTGGGGTTGTGGATAGGACTGCAAGCGTTTATTAATATGGGGGTTAATATGGGAATGCTGCCAACTAAGGGGTTAACCCTTCCCTTGGTGAGTTACGGTGGCGGCAGCATGGTAATTACATGTATAGGTTTAGGGATGCTTTTTAGGGTGCATCACGAAGCGATGGTCGCTGGTATTGAATTACCGCAAGAAAAACCGAAATGGGTAAGTGTGTAATGATTATGGCCGGGGGTACCGGTGGCCATATTTTTCCGGCATTGGCGGTGGCGGAAAAATTGCGAGAGGATGGCTGTGAAGTTCGTTGGTTGGGTACTCGAAAGGGAATGGAAGCGAAGATTGTGCCAGCCGCAGGGTTTCCTATTGACTGGTTGTCAGTAACAGGTCTTCGAGGGAAAGGGGTGGTGCATAAAATTAAAGCGCCATTTATGGTGTTGCTAGCTTGCATGCAAGCAGTACAAATTCTAGTGCAACGAAAACCCGATATTGTTCTTGGCATGGGTGGATTCGTCGCCGGACCAGGTGGGCTTATGGCTTATATATTGCGCCTACCTCTGGTGATTCATGAACAGAATCGAATCCCAGGAACTACGAATCGGTTGTTGTTTCGTCTTGCCAAAGTGGTCATGGAAGCTTTCCCTGGGAGTTTTCATAAACATAAAAAAGTTAAGTTTACGGGGAACCCACTACGCAATAGCATTTCTACAATGTTTGAATCTGTAAAAAATCCAGACACAAAAAAAGTCCGAATCCTAGTGTTGGGTGGAAGTCAAGGTGCATTAGTATTGAATCAAGTTGTACCTGCTGCATTGAGATCCCTAACCGACAGAGTTCAGGTATGCCATCAAACAGGTGCTTCAACAGTTAGTGAGACGATATCTTCTTATAGTAAAGCTAGCGTACAAGCGGAAGTGGTAGCGTTTATTGATGATATGGCGGAAGTCTACGGATGGGCTGACCTTGTAATTTGCCGTGCTGGCGCAATGACAGTAAGTGAATTGGCTGCAGCTGGGTTGCCCTCTATTTTGGTGCCCTATCCTCACGCAATTGATGACCACCAGACTTGGAATGCTCGCTATCTTGAAGAAGTAGGTGCTGCGGTTATTGTAACTCAGGCGGAGTTATCAGCTACTGTACTTGAAACGGTAGTTGTGCGGTTGATTGAAGACACTTCAGTATTAACTGGAATGTCTAAGGCGGCGCGATCTCTAGCGAGGTTAGATGCAACTCAGCAGGTTGTAGCGATTTGTCATGAGGAAGCGCGATGATGCAACTACCAAAGAATATGGCTGGTCGACATGGAATGGAACGTATTCGGAACATTCATTTAGTCGGTATCGGCGGAACCGGAATGAGTGGTATTGCGGAAGTGCTGTTGAACCTTGGTTATAACGTATCCGGGTCTGATCTCACTCAATCAACGGTCACTGAAAGATTGATAAGCCTGGGAGCGACAGTGTTTCAAAACCATATTGCAGAGAATGTGGCTAAAGCAGAGGTTGTAGTCACTTCCAGTGCCGTAGGAAGCGATAATGTTGAGGTCACCTTTGCCAAGGCGCATAAGATTCCGGTTATTCCTCGCGCGGAGATGCTCGCCGAGCTAATGCGGTTTCGTTTCGGAATAGCGATCGCTGGTACCCATGGGAAAACGACAACAACTAGTCTAACTGCAAGTGTGCTTGCGGAAGCAGGTCTTGACCCAACCTTTGTTATTGGTGGTCGATTGAACAGCGAAGGTACTAATGCACAATTAGGGAAGGGCGAATATTTGGTCGCGGAGGCGGATGAAAGTGACGCGTCATTTTTATTGCTGCAACCTATTATCGCGATTGTGACCAATGTTGACAGAGACCATATGGAGACATACGAAGGCGACTATGGGCATCTGAAGAATGCGTTTATTGAATTTTTACATCATATCCCTTTTTATGGCTTGGCCATCGTTTGTCTGGATGATCCCGGAGTTAGGGAAATCTGGGCGGAAATTTCTAAACCTGTAAGAACCTACGGAATAACGACAAAGGCGGATATCCGGGCGAAGGATATCGAAGTACAAGGGGTTCGTAGTACATTTGTAGTAGAGCGTGGTAATGGAAAGTCATCGTTAAATGTAACTTTGAATATGCCGGGACATCACAATATTCTTAATGCATTGGCAGCGATTACCGTAGCGACGGAGCTGGGTGTTCCTGATGCTGCAATTATAAAGAGTTTGTCAGAATTTAAGGGAGTCGGACGTCGTTTTCAGATTAATGGAGTGTTGTCACTTAAAGGTGGGGAAGTAACTTTAGTTGATGATTATGGACATCATCCGAGAGAAATTGCGGTTACTTTGGAGGCGATGCGCAACGCTTGGCCGAAACGCAGAATCGTTTTGGTTTTTCAGCCGCACAGATATACTCGGACGCGAAATTTGTTCGAAGATTTTGTAACCGAATTATCGAAAACAGATGTTTTATTACTGCTTGATGTTTATACAGCTGGAGAATCTTATATTGCAGAGGCAGATGGGCGGGCTTTGAGTCGGGCTATTCGACTGCGTGGTCAGGTAGATCCCATATTTCTTGCCGATGGTGTGGAATTGACCAAAATACTGGCTGGCATTTTAGAGCCTAATGATGTGGTTTTAACTATGGGTGCAGGTAGTGTCGGGCGTATTGCAGCCAGTTTGCCGATTGAGCTTAAACGGAGTCTATCAGGACAATAATGGAGATATGGGCGCACTATTACGAAAGCAAGTTATGACGATTGAGAAAGCGGCGCAGCCATTACAGTGTCAAGGTGAATTTCGTTATGAGGAACCACTAGCTCGATATACATCGTGGCGTGTTGGTGGGCCTGCTGAACGTATGTTTCTCCCGGCAGACAAGGATGACTTGGTTTTATTTTTAAAAACTCTACCTTCTGAGGATTCACTGTTTTGGTTAGGGCTGGGAAGTAACGTATTAGTTCGAGATGGCGGTATTCGAGGAGCAGTAATTTGTACCCGTGGCCGACTTAAAGTAATGCGATTGCAAAGTGAACATTCAGTATTTATAGAGGCAGGTGTGCCTTGTGCCCATGTTGCTCGATTTTGCAGTGAGCAAGGGTTGGCCGGAGCGGAGTTTTTGGCCGGTATTCCAGGGACTTTTGGTGGCGCGTTAGCGATGAATGCTGGGGCTTTTGGGGGAGAAGCATGGGGCCTGGTGAAAACCGTACAAACAGTAAACAAACAGGGTTTATTCCAAGAACGGGAAGTGAAGGAGTTTGAAATTGGCTATCGGCATGTCATCGGAAGGGTGGATGAATGGTTTTTATCAGCTACCTTAGTGCTCTCTCCGGAAAAGAACGGAAGAAGCCTGAATCGTATTCGAGAATTACTGGCAAAAAGGGCACAAACACAGCCGATTCAGCTACCCAGTTGTGGATCAGTATTTCGCAATCCATCGGGAGATTATGCCGCTCGGTTAATTGAGGCAAGTGGATTGAAAGGTCATATTATCGGCGGTGCGAGCGTGTCAGAAAAACACGCAAATTTTATTGTGAATAATGGTGGCGCAACCTCCGCAGAAATCGAAAAATTAATTCACTACATTATCAAAGAAGTGGAAAAAAAACAGGGGATAATTCTGAAAACAGAGGTTTGTGTTGTGGGAGATGAGGCGAGAAAAGGTTAGAATAATGTCCTTCCCAAAACAAATTTTACAACCCAAGAATTTTGGCCAGGTCGCTGTCCTAATGGGTGGAACTGGGGCCGAACGCGAGATCTCCCTGATCAGTGGAGATGCTGTTCTAAATGCTCTATTGCGAAGTGGGGTTAATGCTATCGCCATCGATATTGGTGAGTATCCAATGAGGCAGTTGCCGGAAGGCAAATTCGATCGCGTTTTTAATATGATTCATGGCCGTGGAGGCGAAGACGGAGTCATGCAAGGAGCCTTGGAAGCATTAGGTCTACCGTATACCGGAAGTAAAGTACTGGCCTCGGCGCTGACTATGGATAAACTGACTACAAAACTGTGTTGGCACGGTGCGGCTTTACCGACACCGGGGTGGTGTTTGCTCGCGGTAGAAGAGGATTTAGATATTTGTGCCAATCGACTTGGTTTTCCAGTGATTGTCAAACCTACCATGGAAGGTTCAAGTATTGGGATGAGTAAAGTAGAAAATAAGGAGAGACTTCGGGAGGCTTGGAAAGAAGCATCCGGGTATGGAGTTGTATTTGCCGAAAGCTGGATTGAAGGAAGTGAGTTTACAGTTGGTTTTCTGGGTGAAATACCGTTGCCGGTAATTCGTTTGGAAACACCAAATGTATTTTACGATTACGATGCCAAGTATTTCGCCGAAACGACCCAATACCATTGCCCTAGTGGGTTACCAGAAGACGTAGAGAATAAACTACAAAATCTCGCCATGGAGGCCTCGCGACATGTAGGTGTTAGCGGTTGGGGCAGAGTTGATATCCTCATGGATAAAGAAGATCAGCCGTGGTTGATCGAAATTAATACTATTCCTGGAATGACAGATCATAGTCTCGTACCAATGGCTGCTAATGCTGCGGGCCTTAATTTTGATGATTTGGTATGGCGAATACTTGAGACCAGTTTGCCCGAAGAGAGGCATGGAACGTGAGCACCGAAAATTCGTTTAAAGCGAAGGAACCATCGGAGTACAGTTTAGAATCCCGACAAAAGTTAGTGTTGATTACTATTGTGTTACTGAGCATTGGAATGGGGGTGGTGTTGTGGTCAAACGCTGGGAATAGATTTCCCATCCGCTATGTACGAATCATTGGCAGTCTGGAAAATATAAATTTGGCTGAGTTGCAGAATGTGTTGGAACTCGTGAGTGATCAAGGGATTTTAGATGTAAATCTGGCGGTAGTTCAGGATGTCAGTCAACAGATGGAATGGATTGAAAAAGTTAACGTTCGCAGGGTCTGGCCAGATACTTTAGAACTACAAGTTATAGAGCATATCCCTTATGCGAGGTGGGGTTCTAATGGGTTGCTGAGTGATAAAGGTGTGCTGTTTGAGCCAGGCGATCTGGAAGAGTTTATTTATCTTCCGAAATTAGAAGTATCGAATCAATCCCAAAAACAATGGGTGGGTCACCTCCATAGTTTAAATCAAAAACTTGCTGTTTACAAAATGGGGATTGCATCACTTCATGTGGAATCGGCCTTGGGCTGGTCGGCGATTCTACTTAATGGAATCACAGTCGTGATGGGACGCAAGCAGCCTTTGATTGTTTTCGACCGGTTTCTCAAAGCACTCGCACTCATGGAGGAAAAAGAGATTGCAGCGATGAAACGTATAGATTTGAGGTACCCCCAAGGCTTTACTGTGGAATGGGATTCAACTGCCGTAAGGCGATGGAGTCAACAAAGCAATGATTCTCAAGGGTATCAAATTACCAAACATAAGGTAAGGGTGTAGAGAGTGTTATCGTGAAGAAACCAGACCGAAATATAATAGTAGGCCTCGATATTGGGACATCGAAAGTCGCGGCGATTGTTGGCGAAGTAAACAGCGAGGGCGAAATAGAGGTAATCGGGATTGGTTCCCATCCCTCGCGTGGGTTAAAGAAAGGGGTTGTCGTAAATTTGGAGGCGACTTCCAAATCCATTCAACGTGCTGTAGAAGAAGCGGAATTAATGGCGGGTTGTCAGATTAAATCAGTTTATGCAGGTATTGCCGGCAGTCATATTCAGAGTCTGAATTCCCATGGAATTGTTGCGATAAAGGATAAGGAAGTCACTCAGGAGGATATGAATCGAGTTATTGATTCCGCTCGGGCAGTGGCAATACCCGCCGATCAGAAAATTCTTCATATACTTCCCCAGGAATTTACCATTGATGGCCAGCAAGGGATAAAAGAGCCCGTTGGGATGTCCGGTATCCGACTAGAAGCCAGTGTACATATAGTGACTGGTGCAGTTAGTGCTGCCCAGAACATTATAAAGTGCATCCACCGTTGCGGACTGGAAGTTGAAGATATTGTATTGGAGCAACTCGCATCTTGTACTTCAATATTGACTGAAGATGAGAAGGATCTTGGGGTTTGCCTGGTTGATATTGGTGGGGGTACCACAGATATCGCGGTATTTACCGGTGGCGCCATTCGGCATACGGCAGTTATTCCTATAGCTGGGGATCAGGTTACCAACGATATTGCAGTCGCTTTAAGGACGCCTACTCACCACGCAGAGAAGATTAAAATCGAATATGCCTGTGCTTTAACCCAGCTGGCTAAACTGGAAGACACAATCGAGGTGCCTAGTATAGGGGATCGACCACCGCGGGAAATTTCCCGGCAAAATTTGGCGGAAATAGTGGAGCCGCGTTACGAGGAATTGATGCTATTGGTACAGACTGAGTTAAGGCGTAGTGGGTTTGAAGATATTGTTGCAGCAGGTTTAATTTTAAGCGGAGGAAGTTCAAAAATTGAAGGTTTGGTGGATCTTGCTGAAGAAATTTTCCATATGCCTGTGCGAATTGGTGTGCCACAACATGTCGTGGGCCTGATCGATGTGATACGCAATCCGATTTATGCCACCGGGGTGGGATTGCTGATTTTCGGTAAGCAGAATAGATTTTCAACGGGGCGTATGTTGGGTTCGGATAATGGTGGTTTTACGACCATTTGGTTAAAAATGAAAAGTTGGTTTCAGGGTAATTTTTAGTGTATAGACGTGATTTGGAGGTAGAGTAATGTTCGAGTTGATGGATTCATATAGTCAGAATGCGGTGATTAAGGTCATTGGCATTGGTGGCGGTGGCGGCAATGCGGTTAATCATATGGTTAACACAAATATAGAGGGTGTTGATTTCGTTTGTGCCAATACCGATGCCCAAGCTTTAAAAAATATTTCCACTCGTGTTGTCTTGCAATTAGGGACTGAGTTGACAAAAGGTTTGGGAGCGGGTGCAAACCCTGATATAGGAAAGCAAGCAGCGTTAGGTGATCGAGATAGGATTCAAGAGGTGATCGACGGGGCTGATATGGTCTTTATTACTGCGGGAATGGGGGGAGGGACTGGAACCGGGGCAGCACCCGTGATTGCCGAAATAGCCCGGGAACGAGGGATATTAACAGTTGCTGTCGTAACAAAGCCTTTCGCGTTTGAAGGAAAGAAACGGCGACTTGTTGCTGATAGAGGTATTGAAGAATTAGCAAAACACGTCGATTCTCTGATTACCATTCCAAATGAGAAGCTGTTGCCTGTTCTTGGCAAGGATATGTCTTTGCTGGGTGCATTCGAGGCTGCAAATGATGTGCTGCTCGGGGCGGTTCAAGGTATTGCCGAACTCATTACCCGGCCAGGCTTGATCAATGTGGATTTTGCTGATGTGCGTACAGTGATGTCCGAGATGGGTATGGCAATGATGGGTACCGGAGTCGCCAGTGGTGATAACCGGGCCCAGGAAGCAGCGGAATCTGCAATTGCCAGCCCGATTCTGGAAGATATAAATTTGCAGGGGGCTCGAGGCATCCTTGTTAATATTACTGCGGGTCCCGATCTTTCTATAGGCGAATTCGACGAAGTGGGTAACACCGTTAAGGAGTTTGCGTCGGACGATGCGATTGTTGTTGTAGGGACGGTAATTGATCCTGATCTACAGTCTGAACTCCGAGTGACCGTAGTGGCAACGGGTTTGGAAAGTGATTTAGCAGAGGAGGAGCATGCGTTAAAGGTAGTGCAGAAAAACAGTAATGGTGAAATTGATTATGGCCATTTGGATCGACCGACAGTTGTTCGCCAAAAAAGCAGGCCTGCTGCAATGGATTTACACCAGCCGCTAGAAAATAATCATATTCGAGAGTCAAAACCGAAGTCTGGTATGGATCTCGATTATTTGGATATTCCGGCTTTTTTGCGTAGGCAGGCAGATTAAATTCCCAAATATGAGGATAGGTGTCGTAAATTCGGATGGGATTGTTTTTGGAAACGGTCAATATTCCGTTATCGATAAAGACGGAATATATGACCCCAATCATTTATATAGACAAAATACTGCAAGTTTGATAGCAAAAACTGGTTTTTTTGCGCTGAGGGGTATGGTATTCTTAACCGGTTAATTATATTAAGGAATAGCGTGGAGTGGGGATTGTAGATGATAAGACAGCGAACATTGAAGAATGTTATTCGTGCTACTGGCGTGGGTCTTCATACTGGAGAGAAAGTATATCTTACTTTACGGCCAGCAGCGCCTGGCTCCGGAATTAAATTTAGGCGGGTTGATTTGGATGAACCTGTTGTTATTGAAGCAAAAGCAGAATGGGTGGGTGATACCCGTCTTTCCACTACACTGATTCGGGACAATGTGAGAATATCCACAGTAGAGCATTTGCTCTCGGCATTTGCGGGGCTGGGAATTGATAATGCCTATGTGGATGTGAGTGCTCCCGAAGTACCGATAATGGATGGAAGCGCTGGACCCTTTGTCTTTTTGATTCAGTCCGCAGGCATTGAAGAGCAGGACGTACCCAAACGATATATTCGGATCAAGCGAAAGGTCAAAGTGCAAGATGGCGATAAGTGGGCGATGTTTGAACCGTTTGATGGATTTAAAGTGACGTTCACTATCGATTTCGATCATCCTGCTTTCCATAAGGAAAGTCAAACCGCAAGTATTGATTTTTCATACACTTCGTTTGTCAAGGAAGTTAGCCGCGCGAGAACATTCGGGTTTATGAGTGATATCGAAGCATTGAGAAAAAATAATCTCGCATTAGGTGGCAGTTTAAATAATGCGGTTGTCGTGGATCAATACAGAGTGCTAAATGAGGATGGTTTACGTTATATGGACGAGTTCGTAAAACACAAGATTTTGGATGCGATTGGGGATCTCTATCTCTTAGGGCATAGTTTGATTGGCGCTTTTACGGGGTATAAATCCGGGCATGACTTGAATAACAATCTACTGCAAACTCTGCTGGATCAGGAGGATGCCTGGGAAGAGGTATCTTTCCAAAAGGCGAAGGATTTGCCTGCCTCTTATTTGAGACCAGTGCAAGCTGCTAGCTAGGAATCAATATTAATATACCTCTCGTGTGCGCCCAAGAACACCCGTTTTCAGCGCGCATCTTTTTGCGAAGAGCGTTGTTGTAGAACCTTAAAAGAGACGACTATTCCTGCGGTTCTTCGCCTAGCCCTTCACGAAAATCTACCCACTCAAAACGGGTATTCTTGAACGCGAAAGGTACAACTCTTTGTGCAGCATGAATGAAAATCTAACTCCAATTTTTGGGTTCTCTTCGTGTGCGGATTTGTTAGCGATTATCTGGAAAAGTTATTTGGATGCGCTGCTCCAGAGTTGATGCTAGGCGTAATAGCGAGGAGGCGAGTTGGGGGTCGGTGATTGACTGAGAGTTTTTTCTGATTAAGCTGATAGTTTTTCCAGAAGGAATTTTGGTTTTATCGGTTTTTTCATTGCCTGTGGATATTCTTTGTGGGTCATAATGGGTTTTGATGGTCAGTGAATCAAAATTGGTTATACCAGTTGTCCTGAGTCGAGTAAGAATTTCAGTGCTATGAAAGCGGGTTGGAGACGACCCGGCGGCTGAATCCATAAATATTATCAATGTCTTATCGTTTTTTGCACAACCTAAATAGTGGGTGTGCAGAAAAGATGGAAGGCTAGACAGGATAATTTTTTTTAATCGTTCCTGTTCGGCTAGTTTAGTGAACAGAGGGCTGGGTAGATGGCCACAGTTTTGTAGTAATTGATAGGCTACGATAGGTTTGGCGTACATAAACTACAGTTTTATCTTTTCAATTGCTAAAGCATTATCGTATCATTACCCCATGAAAATATTTTTAGTTTCTAATGGGGGTAAGAAAACTGTTTCCGTTTCCCTCCGGAAACCCTCTACATTCGTTTTACTTGTAACTACGTTATCAGTTCTGGGTGGTGGTTTATTTTTTGCCGGAATGAAATACGGTGTTGGCGTTTTGGATCAAGAATCTTATGATGAGAATAGGATTCTATCGACTAGTTTGGAAAACCAAAAACGCAAGATATTAGCAATGAGAGAAAAGTTCGAAGAGCAGGGTGACGTTCTGGCGCTACGGATAGCACAACTTCAATCTCAAGTGCTTAGACTAAATGCTGTTGGACAACGGGTCGTAGAGAAAGCTCGACTCGATCCGGTAGAATTCGATTTCTCAGAATTGCCTCCACAAGGTGGTATCGATATCAAGTCTAATTTCCGGATAAGAGATACGGGGTTTCTGAATGATGATTTGACCCTTTTGGCCAGCCAATTAGTCAACAAAGAAATGCAGTTTTCCGCATTGGAAACCCTTTTGACTACCGCAACATGGGAAAAAGAAACGTTTCCCGCAGGTAGGCCAGTGAAAAAGGGGTGGGTATCCTCGAGCTACGGGTGGCGGACTAACCCATTTAGTGGGCGACGTGCTTTTCATTCGGGCGTAGATATAGCGGCAAAGTGGGGTTCGGAAACGATTGCTGTAGCCTCTGGCGTTGTGGTTCATGCGGGCCTTATGGGAGGGTACGGATACCTCGTCGAGATTAATCATGGTGATGGTTATGTAACTCGCTACGCTCATAATGAAGAGATTTTGGTGAAACAGGGCGATACAGTGAGTCAGGGACAGGTTATCGCTCGAGTTGGGTCGACGGGCTATTCAACAGGCCCCCATGTGCACTTCGAAGTGCTTAAAAAAGGCAAGACAATCAATCCAGTAAAATATATGCGGGCAAGCAGATAACATCTTTGTTCTGGATTTCCTGATCTATCTCAAGTAGTTTTTCTACCCTATAGTTATCAAGTAGGTTGGGCAAGACGTTGTTGGGTGAGTCGCGTCACCCTTCTGCCCAAGCTGCATTCGTGCTTGCTGTTTTTCAACACAAAGTTATAAAGTTGCGATATTATTAGTCAGTTTTCAGATTAAATCTGAGTTCGAGCTTTAAAACTCCCCATCCCCTTCGTAAAGTGGAAATGTAAGCATGCTAGGTAAGCTGGTAAGTAAAGTAGTAGGCAGCCGTAATGAGCGGTTGGTTAAGAAAAAAGCGAAGATCGTTAAGCGGATTAACGGTTATGCTGAGGATTTTAAAGCGCTTAGCGATGAAGCTTTGCGATCGAATACAGCAGCGTTTCGCGAACGACTGAACGGCGGGGAAACACTTGAAAATATTCTGCCTGAAGCGTTTGCCACGGTTCGGGAAGCGGGTACGCGCGTCTTCGCTATGCGTCATTTTGATGTTCAGCTTATTGGTGGGATGGTGTTGGATGATGGAAAAATTGCCGAAATGCGTACGGGGGAAGGGAAAACTCTAGTTGCAACATTGGCTGCCTATTTGAATGCCCTGCCCGGTGAAGGGGTGCATGTTGTAACTGTAAACGATTACCTGGCCAAACGGGATTCTGAATGGATGGGGCAGGTGTATAGGTGTTTGGGGATGACTACCGGTGTCATTGTGAGCGGAATGGATTCCGATGAACGACGGGAAGCCTATAGGGCAGATATTACCTACGGTACAAATAATGAATTCGGCTTTGATTATCTCCGCGATAATATGGCGTTTTCACTAGAGCAGAAGGTTCAAAGGGAGCTCAATTTCGCGATCATTGATGAAGTCGATTCTATATTAATTGACGAAGCAAGAACACCACTTATCATCTCTGGCCCCACGGAAGATCAGACTGATCTCTATCATAAAATGGATGTCTTCATTCCAAAACTTTCTAAGCAGGAAAAAGAAGACGGGCCCGGTGATTATAGCGTTGACGAAAAGGCTAAACAGGTACATTTGACTGAATCCGGGCATGAAGCCGTCGAGGAATTGATGGTGGACAATGGTTTGATGAATGAAGGCGAAAGCCTTTACGATGCGACTAATATTCGGTTAATGCATTACCTGAATGCATCTCTTAGAGCCCATGTTCTATTTTCCAAAGACGTCGATTATATTGTTAAGAATAATGAAGTTATTATTGTAGATGAATTTACCGGGCGGACAATGCTGGGACGTCGTTGGTCTGAGGGTTTGCATCAAGCTGTAGAAGCTAAAGAAAATGTACCGGTTTGTAATGAGAACCAGACTTTGGCATCCATCACCTTTCAGAATTATTTTAGACTTTACAATAAGTTATCAGGGATGACCGGTACCGCAGATACCGAAGCCTTTGAGTTTCAGCAAATATATGGTCTAGAAGTCGTTGTAATACCCACCCATATGCCGATGATTCGGGATGACCGGGGCGATTTGATTTTCTTGACTCAACGGGAAAAATACGAAGCAATAAAAGAAGATATTCTTGATTGCGTGAAGCGGAAACAGCCGGTATTGGTAGGTACTGCTTCTATCGAAAACTCTGAATATCTTTCCAAGCTGTTAACGAATGAAAAAATTCAGCATGAAGTATTGAATGCGAAGCAACATGAGCGGGAAGCGCATATTGTTGCTCAGGCAGGTAAAGGGGGTATCGTCACTATTGCTACGAACATGGCGGGGCGAGGGACCGATATCGTTTTAGGCGGCAACTTGGAAGCTGAAATAAACGCGTTTGGCGAGAGTGCCAATGATGAAAAAACGGAACAGCTGACAAGTGAATGGCAGAAACGCCATAGTCAGGTTGTTGACGCAGGTGGTTTGCATGTAATTAGTTCTGAACGCCATGAATCACGGCGGATTGATAACCAGCTCCGTGGACGTTCTGGACGTCAGGGTGACCCCGGATCATCAAGGTTTTACCTTTCTCTGGAAGACAACTTGATGCGGATTTTTGCCTCAGAGAAGGTTGGTTCTTTGATGCAAAAGTTGGGGATGGAAGAGGG
>JAZGGE010000211.1:0-9170 GCA_036480195.1 Methylococcales bacterium | reverse complement strand
TCTTGAGTTATCTTGCAATGGAACGTAATGTTGCTGCTTCAACTCAGAATCAAGCGATGAATGCTTTGGTTTTTCTCTATAAGCAAGTCCTTGATCAGCCGTTGGAAAAGCGTATTGATGCGGTCAGGTCATCTAAAAATAGGCGTATTCCGGTAGTCTTAGATAAAGAAGAAGTTAAGAGAATTATTACCCTCATGGAGGGTGTGCCGCAGCTCATTGTTAAATTGCTTTACGGGAGTGGTGTGCGAATAACCGAAGCAGTGCGACTGCGAGTTCAGGATATTGATTTTGAGTATAAACAGATTACTGTCCGTTCGGGTAAAGGCAATAAGGACCGAGTCACTACATTTTCAAGTACTTTGGATCCGTTAATCAAGAATCATCTAGTGAAAGTTAAACTGATTCATGAGGAGGATCTGAAGGTAGGGTTTGGTGCGGTTTATCTGCCATATGCTCTGGACAAAAAATATCGTTCTGCTGAAACCGAATGGGGCTGGCAATACGTATTTCCTGCCCGCAATCGCGCGATTGATCCCCGGAGCGGAATCGAGCGACGTCATCACGTTGATCAGTCGGTGATCAATAAGGCGATCAAGGTCGTTGTGAAGAAATTAGGCATTGCCAAAAAAGTCAGTGCCCATACGTTTAGACACAGTTTCGCTACGCATTTATTGCAAAAAGGAATCGATATCCGTACGATTCAGGCTTTATTGGGTCACAATGATCTCGAAACAACGATGATTTATACCCATATTTTGAATCAGGGTGGGGAAGGGGTGATAAGTCCTTTGGATGATCTGGATGTGTAATGGATCGGGGTTGAGAAATCCAGAGATTATGCTGCACTATTCTTTATACACCTTCCGCATTCTCTATCGAAGAGTTGTAGTACATATTCCATCAATTCCTGAGCAATCACTACCCAAATCATAGGTAGTATCAGTTTTATCTCACGGGGGAATAGAGGGGGTAACCCCGTATCTCGCGACCCTGTGGGTTTCGTTATCTCGTGCTAACTCACCCCTGAGACTTGGCCTACTATGACATTTCTGTTCGTAGGCTCGCAGTTTTGCACTTGGGCTTCCTTCTTACAACCCCCCACGAAGTTGTAATTGCCGTCGGCTAGTAGTTTTTACTGGCTTAAAATAAACCAGGTAGGTTCTCCTACAGAGGACATTCACCTCGTAAGTTCACCGCCATACTGGGCGTACACAAGGCGCTCCAGCTGACCGCAGGAAGCTCAGTTCGTTTAAAAAGGTTAAAGTCTAGTGTGCTAGTGAAGTTCACCGTATATCTTCCTACGTCATCTTAGCTTGGTCGTTATATTTTAAAGAAAATTCACAGTCATCGGTATGACTTCAGTTATACTATCAGCATGAAAACAGCAATATCAGTTCCAGACCCTATCTTTCATTCAGCAGAAATCATGGCTCATCAATTAGCTATTTCTCGTAGTGAATTATTTACGAAAGCTATTTCAGAGTATTTAGAGACACATAAATACCAAGATGTCACAGAATCCTTGAATCAAGTATATACTGAGGTTTCGTCGATCTTGGATGAAGAACTTATCGAAATGCAGTTCAATTCTATAGAAAAGGAAATTTGGTAGTGAAGCGAGGAGAAATCTGGTGGGCTTCGATGGAAGAGCCTAGAGGTTCTGAGTCTGGCTACCATCGTCCAGTTGTAATAGTTTCTTCGAACGAATTTAACCAAAGCTTTATTCCGACAGTAATTGCAGCAGTTGTTACATCGAACCTTCGTTTAGTTGATGCTCCGGGTAATTTTAAAATTACAAAGAAACATTCAAATCTTAAGAAAGATTCAGTTGTTAATGTTTCTCAATTAATCACGCTAGATAAATCGTTTTTAACTGAACAAACAGGAAAATTAAATTCAAAGCATATTGATTTTTTGAATGAAGGTATAAGACTTGTACTTGGCGTATAAAAATATAAGAGAGATAGAAACCCCTTCCTAGGGTCAATCCTCAGCAATCCAGTCTTTCGGTTTTAAATAGTCTTTATAGAGTACTTCTTCAGGGCTACCTTCTTCCGGTTTCCAGTTATATTTCCAATGTACAACAGGAGGCAATGACATGAGAATCGATTCCGTTCGACCCCCAGATTGTAATCCAAATAAAGTACCCCGATCATAGACAAGATTAAATTCCACGTACCGGCCCCGGCGATACAGTTGAAAATTTCGTTCTCGTTCTCCGTAGATAAGTTCTTTCCGGCGTTTGACGATCGGAAGATAGCCGGGTACAAAATGATCACCAATACTGCGCAAGAATTCAAAGCAACGTTTAAATTCCCAGCTGTTGAGATCGTCAAAAAACAGGCCTCCAACGCCACGGGTTTCATTTCGGTGCTTTAAATAGAAATACTCATCACACCACTTTTTATACTTGGGGTAGATGTCGTCACCAAAGGGGAGGCAGGCATCACGCGCATTCCGATGCCAGTGCGTCACATCGTGGTCAAAAGGGTAATAGGGCGTGAGGTCGAATCCGCCCCCAAACCACCAGATTGGCGACTTATTCTTATCTTCCGCGATAAAAAACCTTACGTTAGCATGAGACGTCGGGACGTAGGGATTTTGGGGATGAATAACGAGGGACACTCCGATAGCTTGGAAGCTACGTCCGGAGAGTTCCGGTCTGGCTGCTGTTGCTGAAGAGGGAAGGGCATCACCCATGACATGAGAGAAATTGACGCCTGCTTTTTCAAATATTTTCCCGTCATTGAGGACACGACTTTGTCCACCACCACCGGTTGGATGCTGCCAATTGTCCTCGATAAAACGGGTATTCGGTTCTTCTTGTTCCAGTGATTGGCAGATGTTGCTCTGTAATCCAATGAGGTAGTCTTTGACTTGGTTTATATTTGGTTTCGCCATTAGGTTATAACCATTCAATTATATGATCCAGAATATCATCAACAGTATTTTCATATACCGCGTAGCTTCGTATTGATACCCCTGCTTCATCCACTGAATCCATCGTGCCGGAAATTAATGGATGCCAGGAAGGAAGTGCTCTTCCTTCGGATAAAATACGATAAGCACAGGTTGAAGGAAGCCAATGATATTGGGTGAAATTATCTTTTAGATCCAAACAGTCAGGTACCAGTGTTTGACGCTCCTTGTAACGGGTGCAACGGCATGTTTTGAAATCTATCAGATTGCAGACCGCATTAGTGTACAAAATTTCGTGGGTATCTTCGTCTTCAATTTTATTGAGACAGCATTTTCCACATGAATCACAAAGCGATTCCCATTCCGGCACTGTCATTTCTGATAGTTTTTTTTCTTCCCAGAAAGGTTTTGGTGTTTTCAACTGGATATATTCCTTGAAAAACTTAAGACGGCAGTTTAATCCGTTCCATTAAATAACAAAGGCAATCCTGACGGATGACATCTTCATTTAAAGTCAACATAGATGGCATGACTGGTTTACAACAAACCAGCCGACCCTCGGTGACGGTAAAATAGTCGGCAGTGATTTCGTTGCCGTGTTCATTTGTTGCCACGACAGGCAGGATGTCGGGCAAATTAACATGCCCAAATTCCGTGCCGACGCGGATTTCAGTGAAATTCATTCGTTCGAGATCATTGCTGAGCATCAAGTCGGCAGTGTTTTCCTGGAAACTAAAAGAAACATGATCAGGGATACAAACTTGTGAGACTGTGTGAAAGAGATCAATATCTTGAGGTGCTACAGGGTGATCAGGAATTTGTGAAAGATGCAGGCAACTGTCAAGGTATTCAAACGCATGTTCTACGCCATATTGAACCCCCGGTTTGCCGCACTCCAGGGTCACAGCAGGACACAACTCAGCGAATGCAGCTGATTGTACACCTTTTGGCCGGATAAAATAGACTACAAAGCGGCCAAATAGATTAGCCAAGTGGAGAAAAGCGGTATCCAATGTGTTGATACACGCATAGTGGGGATTGATCCCAGTATTATTATGAACATCAAGACTGATAAATACCTCACGTTCTTTCATCTCATTGACTATTTGTTGGGCATTACTGGATTCCTTGGTGGGTGGTTGTTCAGTACCCGGCCAAACTCGATTATAGTCGGGTTGTCCGTCGAGTTTGCGCGAACCCTGTTTGGCCGCGTCAATGTTGCCGAAGAAGATTGACAGTGAACGGGGAAGTTGCTTGGATTGGTATTTTCTAAGCAATGCTTGAATAGCAAGTAAGCCTGTTTCTTCATTGCCGTGCTGTAAAACCGAGACGAACATGGGGTTTTCCGTCCGGCCAGGTAGATGAACCAAGGTCGGGGTGGGCAGGATTTTATGGAGTTCTGTCGCTTTTACCTCGGTGATGCCTTCAGGTAGAGTATCCAGTACAGTTAAGTTTGATGTGTTCAATCCATTGCCCATGAATGTACAGGACGTCCGCTTCGTTGGTGTCGAAAATAAGCGGCAGTCATGGCGTGAAAGTCGCTGTTATTTTGATTTATATACCGGCGCTGCCATTGACAGCCTGTCTGGCCGGAAGTATTGCGTTTTTCGATAATGTCAAGATAGGTCTTGGCATCACTGCTACTGATTGCTAATGATTCCAACCCCCGGTAGGCCATATCAATGAGTTCTTTTTGCAGCAACGTCTGTAACTTGTATTTTTTACCGTCCTGCCAAACTATCGAAGCATCTAATCCATGGCGTGCTGCCTGATAAAAATTATCTTTAGCTTGCGAGAATGGCATCTTCGGTACAGGCAGCATTGAATTTTCGCTTAATGCTATTGCTAAGCCGTAGAAAAAGGCAGCGTTGGCAATCATGTCTATAATACTCGGCCCAGCGGGAATAACCCGGTGCTCGATTCGTATATGTGCTGTACCGTCGGTATCGAAACCTACCAAGGGCCGATTCCATCGCCAGATTGTACCGTTATGCAAACGCAAATACTCGAATTGATGATGATTCTTAGCGAATTTCATCGGCAGTAATACCGGAAAATGATTCAGATTGATCTGAAAACACTCCATAATGGATTTACGGGCGTATTGAGTACCGAAACTGACACGCCGAACGGGCCCTTGGGCGGCTCCATCGTAACCACCGACTTCTATAGATTGTTCAAAAAGTGGAATTCGTGTTTCACACCATAAATCCTTGCCAAAGAGATAAGGAGAGTTTGCGCTAATTGCGATGCTGGGTGCTGATGCCATAATTGCGGCGTTATAGAAGTGGTGGGCTTGGTCTAAGGGGGCTTGTAGATGAATTTGAAATGAGGTCGTTGCTGATTCCATCATAACATCATCGTGATCGACAGATAACGACTCTCTGCCTGTAAAGGTCAAGTGTAACGGTTTACCGCGCAGCCGCAGAATTTGTTCGTTTAACGCTCGGTAGCGTTTCAGCCCGGACATATTATCCAAATTCAAAACAGATTGCTTCAGGGTCGGCAAAGTACCTACCATAAGCAGGTGGCAGCCAATGGAATTGGCGGCTGAACATGCAGTATTCCAGGTGTTCTCCAAATCCTTATGAAGAATGCTCAGCGCATCGTTTTTCAGAGAAACAGGGTCATTGTTAAGCTCGATATTAAATTTTGCCAGTTCAGCGGAGGCGAGGGGACTGTTGAACGACGCTAGAAACTCCTCGTTTCGGCTAACAGGGTTCATAGCATCATCGACTAACCAAGCTTCGATTTCAAATCCTGCAACAGGATCTTTGTGGGAACAAAGGCGATTTTTGATTAGATCAGCAAGCGCTTCTGTTTCCTGGCGCAGATGGGTATGGAAAGTCTGAAAATCGGCTTTGGAAAAATGAGTGTTATTTATTTCCTGACCCATAAAATATCTTTGTGATGTTAAGTTTGATCGTAATTATCTATCCCGTCGTTACGTTCGTCCACATTAAAAGCATATCGTTTCATCACTAGTACTCCGTCAACATTATATTGACGAGTTTAGTAAGCCGATAAGTGGCCATCTGCGTTGTTGCACTTGCTTGAATTAGCCCTGCTAATCCTGCGTTCGCGCACCTAACAGCTGATCACTTGGATTTTGTAGTGATACCTGAATATTCTGTAGGTCGGGTAAGCGCGGCTTAATCCGACGATCCATCGCATTAATATCGAGGTTACGCTGCGCTAGTCTGACCTACGACCCGGGCAATTGTTGTGTTTTGGTATCAAAACGATATCCTTGAATCAACTCCAAGTGGTAGATTCTGTGCGCTGGGATCAGAATGTCTGAAATTGGATTCAATCTATGCTAAATCACCAAAGAGCGATTGGCAATACGACGGGAATCTACTTTGGCTGATAACTAAATCTTTGCCCGCCTACTGAGGCCTCAAACATATACCCATTTTCAGATAGAGTAAAGATGGCCACGCCGTTGCTGTAATCCAGGTTGGCAGAGATTCCTTCAGCAACCGCGACCGCAGATGTTTGAGCTGCCAATTTGAGAGTTCCCCGTTGGAAGTTATACAGTGCCGTCTGATCTTTGAAGAAAATGATTTCACTAAAGATTTGTCCCCCGAGTTGTAGGCCCAGGGTTACTTGAAACAAAGTAACCGAACCTATTTCACTTCCATTTTCGAAGACGATTCCGTTGCTGAACGCTCCTCCAATACCTGCTCCGCCTTTCTTCACAGAAGGAAAAACGGCGTAGCCGTAGGCCCTATCGAAAAAGATTTGCATCGATGGATCGGCGTTCATAAAGTTAGTGATGGTTTTGTGGCTGTTGATGAGGGGTTGATCTTCCTGTACGTTTGGATCCCAACCTGAATGGGCAGTATTGCTTAGACTGTATATAACCAAGAACTGCATCACTATTCGTAACATAGATGGATTTACTCCGATTTTTAGTCTTTGAAAAATGGCTATAGGTTAGGCTATGGGTATTGCTTTCGCAGTGGTGAATGGTAGTGTCAATCGGCAGATAAAACAGTCATATCCCTAAGCCCTATACCAAGTAATCGGGAGTCGTCGGATTCTTTCGATTCGTTCGGCGAATGGGGTTCGGAAATTCGAAAGCTAATGTCCAAATCCCTATCTGCCACGATCGTTTTGGAAACTCGGAAAGCCTTTTCTGCAATCTCTTGGCTGCTCGCAAACACCCATTGGCCGACAATGGTACCGTTTACGAGTATTTCTACGGTTACACTGGGATGAATCGGAGTTACGAATCCGTGAGCCTTAATCAAAAGTACTATATCGTCTTGCGGAGGTTCACTAAGTTGTACTTTGAGGCATGCCTCGGGACCGTCACTCCAAGTACCCCAAGTTTCGGGTTGGGACCACCCCTTAAGAAGGCTGAAATCGAAACCCTTTGCTACAGTAAATCGTATCGTGGATAATCGTTTTTTCCCGTAGATATTACTAAAAGATTTGTCATCTAAATACCAATTCAATTTACCAAACGGCTGGCTAATAACCTCAGTTTCATACATTCCCTGTGTGGAGAATTTTCCGTATACTTCTCGTTGAAATTCTTTAAGTCCTTGAAAGTAAAAATTGTAAAATTCGTTTTCGGTTACAAAGAGCTTATTGTCAGTGCATGCAAATGGCCGAAAATTACCTCCGTCCTCTGTATTAAAAAAAGCGTCCACGCCTTGCTTTACGCCCGGCCAATCCGCATTGGTAATATCGTCGACGGTGATTACACCGCCAGGGACGAGGACTTTACTCGCCAATACAATATCATTTAGCGTATGTTCTTTGGTATGGCAGCCATCAACACTGAATATTCGCACTTTTTCACCGAGTTCCGCGATCAATTTATCCGGATTCAGCAATAAGCTGTCCATCTTTAAGACACCAATATCGTCACAGGAACCGACAAAATGATTTAGGTTTTCGATCAAAATCTCTCGATCGCCATACCCGGATTGGTCGATGTTATGCTGTTGATCTTCAAATACATCGATTGCTAATGCATTTTCTCCCATCCTTCTGAGCAATGCCAAGGCAATAAAAAATCCTCCATGATGAACACCAATCTCAGCGAATCCGCCTCTTATCTGCTTGATTTCTTGCAAGCTAGCGACTAGCGTCGTCGAGGTAAGCGCACCTTGTTCGAACCAACCTTCTATTTTTAAATAATTTTCTCGAAGAATATAGTCAGAGAATCGTTTTGATCGAGCGGATACATCAATTTTCATTAATGGGAATCTCTTGTTGGAGTAGGTCTATCGAGCTTGGGAAATACTAGCTGTGGTGTTCTGAAATTGGATTTTCTCTAAGAATTCAATGTACGCTTCGTGCTCTTTATTCTAGCGTTTTTCTCCCTAATTTTCCAACAACTTAAGGTTGATCGACGTACGAACGGGTTGACCTCAGAAACGTAGAATGTGCTTTTTGTGCATCCAAATTCGATTTTCTTTCGTAGTTACAGTTGAGGGGACAAATATCCCTTGAATCGAAACAGTTACTGAGGAGAAAGAAATGAAAGTCAGAAAAATATTATTTACAGCCATAGCGTTGTCGCTCCCATTTGTGGGTCCATTGTATGGGGCTAATCATAGGGAAGCACCTATTACAGCATTGGATCACAAAGCGGATATTACTGATGTTTATGCATTTGTCAGTTATGACGATCCGGAAAAGGTCACTTTTATTATGAATGTTGATCCTTTGTTGGAGCCTTCTAATGGGCCAACACGCTTCCCATTTGATCCGGATATTCGTTACAGCATAAAGATTGACAATAACCATGATGCGGTCGAAGACATCAGTTTTGAGTTCGATTTCAAAACTGCTTTTCGTCTGCCCAGTGTGTTTGTTGGATTGGTTGGCGCCGGTAACGGTTCGGTCTCACCGGCAAATTCGCCGGCAGAGGTACCCCCTGGAACTCCTATCATTCCACCTGCTGTCACAGCGCTTGACGGCCCAGGCTCAGAGGGATTAAGCCTGAGTCAGACCTACACCGTAAAGATGGTCAAGTACCGTAGGGGCCGTCCGAGAAAGCATACTAGGTTGACCAAGGATTTGAAACTCTTCGCTGTACCATCAAATGCCGGACCGCGAACGATGCCGAATTATTCTGCTTTAGTTGATAAGGGTATTTATCAGCTTAGTGAAGGTATCAAGACATTTGCCGGCACGGTTGATGACCCTTTTTATATTGATTTGGGAGCAGTATTCGATTCATTTAATCTGCGTACAGCGGCATTTGAAACCGGGATTCCGGGTGTGTTAAG
>JAZGGE010000210.1:0-5663 GCA_036480195.1 Methylococcales bacterium | reverse complement strand
AAGTAAAACCAAAACCGACAAAACAATTGGCTTTATATTTTTCCGAAACACAACCCTATTTTTGACTCATCAAGAACAGATCTGGATATCCGGTTCAGGCTCATTTAACGATTGGAATACACTCTCTATGAACTCCCTTTATCAAAATGCCCAGTTCTTGCTGAGTGTTCCCAAGCTTAAGGATGCGCCAACAGATGAGGGTTATGAAGTCGCTTTTGCGGGACGCTCGAATGCTGGAAAATCGAGCGCGATCAATCTGATTACCTCGCAAAAATCTCTGGCCCGCACCAGTAAAACACCCGGTAGAACACAGCACTTGGTCTTCTTTGAACTTGATGATCAACGTCGTTTAGTGGACTTGCCCGGTTACGGGTATGCAAAAGTACCGGAAAGAGTAAAAGCGATTTGGCATAAAACCATGGAGAGTTTTCTGATTCAACGGGATGCCCTCAAGGGTATTTTTCTACTTATGGATATTCGTCACCCGCTAACAAATTTTGATACCCAAATGATCGAATGGTGTGAGTTATCAAATTTGCCGCTCCATATCGCGTTAACCAAATCAGATAAACTGAAATACGGCGCTGCGAAAAATACCCTGTTAGATGTTCGCCGTAAACTGAAACACAGGGATACTTCAATATCGGTGCAACTTTTTTCCGCGCCAAAAAGGGTTGGGCTGGATGAAGCCCATGAAGTTTTAGATGGCTGGTTTGAGGTTTCGGAAAAGAAAAAAGACCCCGAAGTATAAGGGGAGAGGCTCCGGGGTCTAAAACGACCTGGCCAAGGGGGGCCAAGTCTCTGTAGCCTACTCATTAAGGGAGGACAATGAGTAGAAGCGTCGTTCCCGACGCGTATAACTTAAGACTGGCATTTCTAGCTAAAGTTCATCGTCAGAAAAATATTTTTGAAAATTTTCTTAATGGGCCTGATCCCAGTTGAGACCCGAGCCGATGTCAACAACGAGAGGTACATGCAGTTCGGCAGCGCCAACCATACAATCTCTTATTTGATCCGCAGCTTTATTAATAATTTCATGGGGTATTTCGAAAACCAGTTCATCATGGACTTGCATAATCATTGTTATGGAACTTTCCTGTTTTTGAAGCCAGTTATCCACAGAGATCATAGCCCGTTTAATAATATCTGCCGCAGTTCCCTGCATAGGTGCGTTAATTGCCGTACGCTCAGCGTATTGGCGACGTTGGGCGTTTTTTGAATGAATATCCGGAAGATAGAGGCGACGACCAAACAGGGTTTCTACGAAACCTTGCTCTCGGGCCTGCTCGCGGGTTTCCGTCATATAGGTTTTTACACCAGGGTAGCGGGCAAAATAGAGGTCAATATATTGTTGAGCGGCATCCCTGGCAATGCCTAATTGCTTAGCAAGCCCGAAAGCGGACATACCATAAATAAGCCCAAAATTGATAGCTTTGGCAGATCGACGCTGGTCGTTGGTAATTTGATCTACGATAACACCAAATACCTCCGCTGCAGTGGCGCGATGAATATCCTCCCCTTTCGAAAAAGCTTCGAGTAATCCCGCATCTTTTGATAGGTGAGCCATAATACGAAGTTCAATCTGTGAATAGTCAGCAGCGAGAATTTTATGTCCATCCGGTGCGATGAAAGCTTGCCGTATTTTGCGACCTTCTTCAGTTCGTATAGGGATGTTCTGCAAATTAGGGTTAGATGATGACAACCGGCCTGTCGCTGCCACTGCTTGGTGGTATGAAGTGTGAACCCGACCTGTTACGTGACTTATCTGTTCCGGAAGCCGATCGGTGTAAGTTGATTTGAGTTTGCTCATGCTTCGGTATTCCAGAATAAGTTTCGGCAACGAGTAATCGGCGGCCAAGTCCTGTAATACTGATTCTGCGGTCGATGGTTGGCCTTTGGGTGTTTTTTTGAGAATTGGCAGCCCCTGATCTTCATAGAGGATGCTCTGAATTTGTTTCGGTGATCCCAAGTTGAAGGATTGCCCCGCTTCATCGAAAGCCTGTTGCTCAATTTCCGAAATACGTATTGCCAACGCTTCGCTTTGGTTAACGAGTAGCACTTTATCAATTAGCACACCAGTACGCTCTATCCGTGAAAGAACTGGAATCAAAGGAATTTCAATTTGTTCATAGAGTATTTTCAACGCAGGTTGTTGTTCTAATTGTGGCCAAAGGTGGTGATGCAAACGAAGGGTAATATCGGCATCTTCTGCGGCGTAGGGACCGGCTTGATCCAAAGGGACTTTATCGAAACTAATTTGTTTGGCACCTTTCCCCGCAACATCCTCGTAATGAATAGTTTGTCTTCCCAGGTAGTGCATAGCCAGGGAGTCCATATCGTGCCGGGTAGCGGTACTGTTTAAGACGTAGGATTGCAGCATAGTGTCATGGTGAATACCGCGTAACGTAATATTATGATTAGCTAAAACATTGGCATCATACTTAAGATTCTGGCCCAATTTTGGGTGGCTGGCATCCTCCAGCAATGGGCGCATTAGATCGAATACCTTGTCTCGATTCAATTGTTCTGGCGCTTCCGGGTATTGGTGCGCCATAGGCAAATATGCTGCTTCGCCCGGTTCCACAGCAAAAGAGACACCGACAACCTCGGCTTCAGAATAATTCAAGCTTGTCGTTTCCGTATCGAAAGCGAAAACCGGGCTATTTTCTAATTTGGCAAGCCATTTGGTGAGGGCTTCCCTACTCAGAATAGTTTCATAGTGGATGGAATCTTGCTCGACAGGGTCTGACGGACTATTGGCTTGTCGGACATTTAGCTGTTTTAACCAACTTGAGAATTCAAACTTCGTCAGCAATTCAGCTAATTTTTCAGTGTCATATTCCTGTCTCTTGAGTGAATCAAGATCTATTGTCAGTTGTAAGTCGCATTTAATTGTCGCCAGTTGGCGTGAAAGCGGTATTTGTTTGATGCTGGCGCGAAGGTTTTCCCCAACTTTGCCTTTTATTTCTTCAGATTTAGCAATAAGGTTGTCGATATCACCATATTGATTTAGCCACTTGGCAGCGGTTTTTGGGCCCACTTTGGGGACGCCGGGGATGTTATCGGAAGTATCTCCCACCAAAGCGAGAAAATCGACTATTTGTGCAGGGGTTACACCAAATTTCTCTAACACCCCCGTGCTATCCATGCGAGTGTCAGACATTGTGTTTTCCAGGGTGACTTTATCATTTACCAACTGGGCCATATCCTTATCACCCGTTGAAATTAGTACAGAAAGACCAGCATCTTCCGCATATAGCGCCAGAGTACCGATTACGTCATCAGCTTCAACGCCAGATTCAATCCATTGGGGAATGCCCATTGCGGTAATTAGCTCTCGTAGCGGCTCTATCTGAGTTCTTAACTCATCCGGCATGGGTGGACGGTTGGCTTTATAGGCGTCAAAAAGCTCATTTCGAAACGTTTTTCCAGGGGCATCAAAAACTACTACGAGATAAGGAGTAGGGTATTGATCCAAAAGTTTTCTCAACATATTGGAAACACCCAGGATGGCACCAGTGGGTTCGCCACTTGAATTGGTCAGAGGAGGTAAAGCATGAAAGGCCCGGTACAGAAAGGACGAGCCATCAATGAGTACCAGGAGGTTATCATTTTCTATCGATTCGATCATTATCTTTTTGGGGGTTGGTTTAGGGTGCCAGGATTATGGCAAAAATCTATTACTGTTGGCTAAATAACGTACCGAAACTGTAAACCGCTTCAACGTTGAGTCAAGCCATGCGATAATGCCCATCAGCTCTCATAAATGCGTAGGGTTAATGCACTCCGATCAGTAAGTTTGACGGGTACTTTAACATTAATTAGTGGGTGGGCGGCGATCAAACCATCTGTCTGAATCCCTAAATTCCGAACGTGGGATGAGCGTCTTGAGTTTGGTTTGAGTGACCAATCGCTATCGTTTAGAGTTGTGTATTGATTTTACGGTAGTTTTGATAGAACAATGCACAGAAGAAAGAGAGTGATAGATGAATATATACGTTGGAAATTTGGCTTATAGTGTTACCGATGATGAATTGAAGGAAATGTTTTCTACATATGGTGAAGTTGCCAGTGCGAATGTGATTAGCGATAAGTTTTCCGGTCGATCCAAAGGATTTGGCTTTGTTGAAATGCCTGACGATTCGTCAGCGGAAGAGGCAATTAAGGGCCTGAACGAAACCGATATGGGTGGGCGCAACATCATCGTCAATCAAGCGAGACCAAGAGCTGATCGTCGGTAGCAGGATATTGTTCTTTAGTCTGGCTAAAAATCTGAAACAGGTATCTCCATTTAGTTAAAGGGTTACATAATGGATTGGGGAAAAGATAGAGAACGATGGCGTAGCTAACAAAAATCCCCGTAGATTTCGACTAGTTTTCCCCATGCGGGACTCCAGATTCCGGCGTAGCGTCAGCCTGCTTGTTGTGGATGTCGGCCTCAACAAATCTTGTTGTATTACATTACAGCGAAATTTTGGCTTGTCTTTATAAAATCGTCGCTGCCCCAGTGAATACTGGAACCTCCCGTGTGGATCCACATCCATGCAAAGCTTACGGTCTGCTGGATTCGGAATATTTCTCCCAAATTGCCGTAAAATTCGAATTATACCTTTCGCGTTTGAGAATACCCCATTTAGAGTACGTCAGTTTTTGTGAAGGGCTAGGCGCAAAGGCGCAGCAATAGCAAGCTATTGGAAGTCTTTGCAACGACGCCATTCGCAAGAAAAGACGTGCTATAAATGGGGTACTCTTGAACGCGAGAGGTATAATAGCTTCCCTAACTTTCTGATGAACCGTAGAAATGACCCCGGAACAATTTAACCTGCTCGCCTCGCAGGGATATAATCGTATACCCTTGGCGAAAGAAGTGCTGGCAGATCTTGATACGCCATTAAGCGCTTACATCAAGCTTGCAGACGCACCCTATTCTTATCTTTTTGAATCAGTCCATGGCGGTGAACAGTGGGGTCGCTATTCTATCATTGGGTTGCCCTGCCGTACAATTATCAGAATAGTTGGCAATAATATTGAAGTTGAAGAGGCTGGTGAGGTTATCGAAACTGTAACCAGTGAAACACCTCTGGAATGGTTGCAACAGTATATTGACCTGTTTAATGTTGCCGATATTCCTGGACTGCCGCGTTTTTATGGTGGTTTGGTAGGCTATTTCGGATACGAAACCATTGGCTATATCGAACCGAGACTTAAATCGACAGGAAAACATGACCCATTAGAGTGTCCAGATATCTTACTAATGGTTTCGGAAGAACTATTGGTTTTTGATAATCTTACCGGTAAACTCTTATTCGTCACCCACGTTGATCCTTCGACCAGTGACGCTTATCGAAATGGCCAGTCCCGCCTGGATGAATTGATTGTCAGATTGCGGGGGAATCGCCCTGAATCGAAACAGAAAGCCTCTCGAATTGTCGAAGAATCTGATTTCGTTTCTGGTTTTACCCAATCAGGCTACGAAGCTGCGGTAGCTAAAATCAAGGAATATATCGTCGCCGGTGATGTTATGCAGGTTGTCGTTTCGCAACGGCTTTCGATTCCTTATACTGCCGAACCTCTCGATCTTTACCGAGCATTGCGTTGTTTGAATCCCTCCCCATATATGTACCACCTCAATCTTGGTGAATTCCATATTGTCGGGTCTTCAC
>JAZGGE010000209.1:0-3080 GCA_036480195.1 Methylococcales bacterium | reverse complement strand
AGGATTGGCGTGGTCGTGGACGCCATCGTACGTAGTCGAGGAGATAAACAAAAAGAACTCAAATGTAGTCGTAATGGTGAGAGAAAACGAAATTATGGGGTTTGCCGTGATGCAGTATTTGGATGATAAAGCACGTATTAATCTTTTCGGCGTCCATCTAAAACACAGGCGAAGAGGCATAGGAACGCGAATGATCAAATGGCTAGAGGAAACCGCTTTGATTAATGGCAATGGTATTGTGTATTTGGAAACGCGGTTAAGAAACCATGGAGCAAGGAAATTCTATAAATTACAGGGCTATAAGGTCATCCAACGTATTCCAGGCTACTATAAAGGGAGAGAAACCGCCATAAGAATGGCACATGATTTGTGGCCTGGCGTATCTACCACATGAGTAAATTCGGGGACTGTTTACTTTATCATATTATCCAATAGTCGCGCGGTAAGGGGTAATTATGTAGAGCCTCCTCAGAAAATCAGAGCTCTATCTTACGCATTCTTAAGCGCTTCGGTTCGTATGGTTATCGATGCATTCAGTTTCCTAGCTCGACATTGCAGGTCCAACGCAAAAGAATCTTGCGAACCCAAAGCGTCTGCCAGAGCCTGTAATGTATCATAGTATAGATCCCAACCGTCGCGTTCTTCGATAAAGGTTTTGGAAAGCTCGCTGTGTTCGCCCGAAATAAACTTCAACGCTGCACTGATTCTCGTAGCACCACTGGTAATAAACTCCACAGCGTCTTGTTCTTTACTCGTCTGAAACATAGCCTGAGCTTTTAAGGCAAAACGAAGAAATACGATGGTAACGGGAATTTTCGAAACGAAGCACCCGGTAAAGGGATTTATCTGTTGTTTTACCTTATTAAATTTGCCACACAAGATTTTTGTATAGGCTGAGAAATAAAGTATTCGAATATAATCACCGATAAGTTTTCCGACCGCCGACGCTTTGATTGCGTCGCCTGCAAAAGCCTCCTTGTCGTGCCTCATAATCAATCCGTCTTTATGTGCATAGGCAAGCCTCGGATCGCGATTGAATAATGTTGAAAAAAGATAGGCTTGATCTTCGGCGCGGGCAATAAACGAAGGAGTAAAGGGACGATATTTTAATAAATGATCCACCAATATACCGTTGGTCCCACCGGTCACATGAATTCTTTGTATACAACTTTCGATCCCGTCAATCTTCCCATTCGTGTATCGCAACATCATTTCTGCTTCAGTGGATAAGGCTTGCGGCATTTGACTAAAAAATACATACTCATCCAAAGAAGAAACGCCAGATGGAAACTTAACATCGGCGGTAAAAAGCGAAGTATCGATGTCGGATTCATTGACCAATGCGCCTGCAATCATACCCAATTCGACGGCATTTCCGAAGCTGTCAGTTCCTTTCGCCCCCCACAAAGGTGTCTTGAGGTGTTGTAGAGCAGTACACCCGGTTTGCGCCACTAATTCATTCTGCGGAAATACCTGGTCAAGGTCTATCTTGAAAGTCCCTTTAACTCTGTCATCCAGTATTACTGACCAGAATGCCGAAATTGCTTTAAGAAAACTATAATGTCGACCGTATTCACCATCAACGCCCAACACCTGAAATTTATTTTTAGCGTTGTGGATTTTCAAATAATGCTCTGCTGCTGGCACTAGAATCTGATCAATAATTTTTTCGGTATCCGCTTCTGTGTAAACACAAACGTCAATGTGATCCAACGAATCAGATTTCGCTAATGTTTGTTCGATATAATTTTTGGCTAAATTCTGCAACCCTTTGTGGGTGACTGAAACAGATAACACGCACTTAAGGCGAGCATTCTCTGGCAAAACCCCTGCCTTTTTTTCAAATGCCACAGTGTCATTTAGCCCTTTCAATCCATACAATATTTCGTTTTCGTGAGCCGGCACACCGACTGGAATCGGATGATCGTACCAATATAACTGTGGTTCCCGAACTGCCTCTTTCAGTTTGTCCTTAAGATCTTCGGTCAAATCCAAGGAATCGATAAGTGCTGACGATTTCGGAATCGTCAGCAAAGCGTTACTGGTAAAGAGTATTTCAACGGCGGGATTGTCAATTGGATTTGAATTTAGATGACTGATCGTTACCTTTCGCTTTTCTCTTAACGCATCTACTTCCGCCTGCTCATCTTTCCCAATTCCAAGTGCTTCCGGAAAAAATACTTTCCAAAAAATGTCGGGAGGCCTTTCTTCGCTTTGCCAGCTTTCATTGTGACCGAGTTCTTTATCCAGCTTGGTGAGAGCAGTATCGAATTCAAAATCATCCGAACATCGCTGTGAAATCTCTTGTTGAATCAAGCGTAGTCCATCTAAATAAAACCGGGCAATGACACTATGTTCAGAATTATTTTTGGCGTATTCCATCACGGAGAGGGCATGTTGGTATTCAGGATGCTCCGCGCCACAGATAACGCATATAAAGGCGGCATTGAACTCATACGGTGATAATTCGGTTGGTTTTTCAAAGCGTTTGGCTAAATTATTTGGGGAAACAACACCACTCTGTTTTGCTCTACAAAGTTTGGTTATGATATGGTTCAGTCGCTTCATATTTACCCAAATAATTATATCGTCTAAACTTCAGAACCCCTGATCTCACGGAATTCGATTTGATACGTTCGTAAGAGGGGATTTAGCCGCGATGGTATAGATCCCCGCTTATGAAGAATTGCCAAGCATACGTGGATGTGAGAACTTATGGTACGCTTAATACACCTCTTACGCCAAAGAGCACCCATTTTCAGCACGCATCTTTTTCGACGGGTGTCGTTGTAGATCGCAGAAAGAGATGATACTTCCTGCGGTTCTACGTCAGACCCTCCACGAATTCTACCTACTCAAAACAGGCATCCTTGAACGTGAAAGGTATATTTAACGAAAATGTTCGAAAAATCTACCACAAAAAGGGTTTCCCTCTCTACAGTTGCTATTCTAAGACAGCCTTTTAGTGACTAATTATTTGACCGTATTCACCTTGATTTCGGGGAATCCTAAGTCCACAGATTAATTCGAGGTGTTGCGCCTACGCTTTCTATAAAACATAATGGCTCCAACACCCAGGA
>JAZGGE010000208.1:0-9290 GCA_036480195.1 Methylococcales bacterium | reverse complement strand
GGTGCAGGTGTTTTACATTCCGCCTGAGGTACATATTTTGATGTTTCTTCACGCCTGTATTTGTGAATGTAACGTGGGCAGTTTTCAAAAATTTCAGTGACAGTCACGCGCACAATTAGCTCTGCTTCATGGAAGTCGCCAAGCAGAGTGTCATCACTGCTCACTGTGGCAACCCCATGAATGCGAACACGATGCGGCGTCTCGAAATCGATAAACAGCATGCCTATTTTACTACAGGCAATAATGTTTCCCATTGACAGGAACATTCCGTTTCCATCGTAACTTGGAAACGCCAAAGTCTTGCTATCAATCACCTTCACAAACCCAGGATTACCCCCTTTATAGGAACATGTAGGATATCCGCGGTGATCGATCGTAGTCAGAAAAAACATGTCTCTCGATTCAATAAAACTTTTGTTTTCATCGTTAATCTCAGTTTGAACAATATTTTCACTGACACTTTCAGCGAGTCGCATCGTATCAAACTTTTCCTGCATTGCTTCATGTTGTTTACCGTATATTCCGCTCATAAGTCCTCCTAATATTCAATGCTTACTGGTTTGCATATTTATCACATGCCGGCGACTGATATTGTCCAAATACCGAACATAAGACAAGCTTTTAATAACGAAACATATCTATACTAATTATGATACTCTCTATAATCAATCCAATATTGATAAATAATTGTCCAATAATCGGACACTCAGATTATAGACAGGGTTGTAGGTAATCAATGTTTAACGTGCATGAAAAATAATACGTCTTGTTCCAGTCTTCCAGCAGGTAGTCTTAACCGAGCTGCGATGATACTTACCGCTATTGCCCAAGGCCCTCGAAGTGGAATCTCATTGACTGCGCTAGTTTCAAAGACAGCCTTGCCACGTCCCACGATTCATCGAGTGCTTGACAACCTTATAACGATTGGATGGGTTGTTCGTGACGAAAAAATTCCTCGGTTTAATCTAGGTCTTGATCTTATGGCCTTAGGTTATACAGCAATTGCCCGCAATCCCATTGAGCAGATTGCTTCGACTACATTAAGTACTCTGGCGACAAGACTAAACCAAACGGTTTACATGAACATTAGATCGAGCTTGGACATGGTTTGTATTGGTCGATACGAGTCTCAGTCAGAAATACAGATCGGGAAAGGTTATGTGAGTATGCGGGGGCCGTTTGGCATGAGCCCCGGTTGTTCGGGAATGTTCTCAAGTATGCCTGAATATGAAGTACAAGAAATCGTTGCTGCTAATATGTCGCGATACCATCGAATCGATGGCTTTGACGAAAGGGGTTTCCATAAATCATTAGCTGAATCCATGGAAAGAGGTTATGGCGTTTATGGAAACATCCTGCTAGATCGGACAACGAGTGGTTTAGGAGTCGGAATCTGCAATCCATCTGGATATCCAGTGGCAGGGATTGGAACAACCTTTATAACGGGGTGGCTCAATGATGAGCAACTCCAGGCATCTATATCAAAGCTCAAACAGGCTGCGCATGAAATTTCAGAACGACTATTTTCACTGGACAACTAATATTACTTGCAGAGGCCTAAAACCCTAAGCCATAATGATCAGTAACTTGATGAACATACGGAATTTATAAAATAAGCAATGATCATTCAGGAAGGTTAGGCACCCTTATAACTTGGCCAATCTGGATAAGATCAGGATCGGCAATGACACCTTGGTTTGCCTCATACAACAAATCATAGTAATTTGGATTACCATAGATGCGTTGCGCTATTATTGACAAAGACTCGCCTTTCAGAACGGTAATCGTTCTTTCTGAATCCAGTTGTTCAATATTTGGATTCGCTGATGTGTTACCCTTTGCCCCTGTCCCGTTTGCTCTTAATGAAACACCTGTCTCTACAGATTGTATCTCTGATTTAGATTCTTCGGCAAACTGCTCATTCAGTGAACGTATGTAATTGTCTTTAGGATTACCTGTAGCCACTTCTCGATTGGCCCCTACTATCTGATTGAGTGCTTTGGAAACTGACTCGAGTGTTTCTTTCTTGACAGTCTGTTGATACTGCCCACTGACACCTGCCATTGCTTTACCAACAGCAAGGCGTATATCGTCCACGGAACTACCTCGTTCTATTGCAGTTGAAACCACTTTCTCCAAATCCTCTTCCGCGTTACCACCCGTTTTGACTTCAACACCCAAAAGCCGTTGCAATTCCAGGGTAACGTTAGCGGTTATTTTTTTAAAATCAGTGGATTCGTCTGGTAAAACCGCTGGCTCTGGTACAGTTTCCGGAGCTGGATTTTCGTTTTTCATTTTGGTTTGTTTTGCCTCGTCACCTAAGGCATCTAAATAGTCTGCATCTCTTTCAGCCCACGCTGAATTTAAAGTTCCTGCCAAACTTGTCGTTACAAGTACTGCTAATTGTAGATATATTGGAAATCTTGTTTTCATGTCATACCTCAATTCGAAAGGAAAGCTATTTATCCGCGGACAGCTACTTAGGAACGGGAAATAAATAACTTATTACATTCTAGCTTGCCTTTTTGTCCGTCTTCATTCGTATAGCAACAGTTATGCGCCCGTTGCTATACGAATGAAGACAAACAAAAATTCTGCGCCATAATGTACAATTTATTTATTTCCCGTTCCTTAGGGAGTAACTGTAGTTAAACCAAATAATTGCCAGTATTGCATACCACCTCTGTACCATAGTAGATGATTGGCTGGATAGCCAAGTTCAAGGAGGCTCTTAATAGCCAGTGGTGACTGACTGCACCAAGGTCCATTACAAAACAATAACAATTGTCGAGTGTTGGAAAAGTTCCATTTGCCATCGAATTCTGTAGCGCCAAGCAATTTCATGATCTTTTGCGTATGTGAATTATCTATTCCGTCACTAAGGATTGTGAAAGGAATATTTACCGAGCCTGGAATAGTACCCCTTTCGAACCAATCAGGCATACGCGCATCGACCAGTAAGCCTTCATTATTTTTTACTGCTGTATCAAGGAATGTCAATAACTCTGATTCACCAACGGTCTTAATATCCGGATGCATTTCTATGGGCTGGATACAAAACGGTGGACAAGGGCGGGATGTTTTGGTGTAACTATTGGTAAGTTTATTAGAAACATCCTGGATTCGTTCAATACGAACCTTTTTACCTTCATGCATCACATCCAGATAAGGTAAATCTTCAGTGATGGCAACCTCGTTTTCTGCCAATGCTGAGGTTGAAAAACCACCCAAGCTTGCGATAAAAAATAATAAAATCTTAACTGATATTGATCTGTAATCTGCCATAAGTTCCTCGCATTAAGTAAAACCGGAATCCATGATTGTTCGTGTATCAGCGGGTATTCTCTGACCGCTCAATTTCCTTCTGAACTTCTTTCTGTATTTCTTCTTCGATTGAGTCCTTTACAATAAATCGTATTTCTTGCTCTAATTCAGTCAGGTTACTTTGGTTCTGTTGTCGCTGATTGGCTAATTCAGCGTTAGTCTTTCCAACTTCAGATGTACCCGATTTATTCACTTTTATGGAAACTGCCAGTAACAGCCCCAATATAAGCACAGTGCCAGCGATAATAATTGTTTTCCGATTCATAATTGTATTTCCGTGACACTATACCTTTCGCGCTCAAGACTACCCATTGTTAGCACGCATCTTTTCGTGAAGAGCTTCGTTGTAGAACCTTGAAAGAGATGACTCTTCCTGCGGTTCTTCGCCTAGCTCTTCACGAAAATCTATCCACTCAAAACGAGCATTCTCGAACGCGAAAGGTATATCTAAATGTCGTTATGATGCTCTCTTCATTAGTATTTTCAGGGATTTTCTTAACAATTCCACTGCATGTGCCAATTTTCCAATTTCATCATTAGATGTCATTCGAATCGGTGTTTCTATGTCACCTGCACTCAATTGTTCGATCCTTTCGGTTAGTTGCATCAAGGGTTTGGAGATCAAAGAGGACAAAAATAGAGCAAGGAAAAAACTGAGTAATAAAGTTAATAACGCGACCCCCAAAAACACAGATATAAAATTTCGTACAGGCTTATATACAACAGCTTCAGGCGCAATGCTAATTAAGTTGCCCAGATTAATTCTTCCACCATTTAAAATGACTGATTGGTAAGTCATTATGTCTTCATCGAGTTCAAGGGTCGCCAATTGTTCCGTAACTGCCAGTGGTTCTTTTAGATTTGGGTAATCTGAAAAAAGATTGATATTGGTTGCTAAATCTTTTTGTGATCCCCAACGTTTTCTAGTGTCAGTATGATAGTAGTAGTAACCCTCAGGATCAGTAAAAGTAAGTTGTTCACCCTCAGTTTCCTGCTCTTGTATAAATCCAAATACCTTATCGAGCATGACATTCAAGACGATGATACCTTGCAGGGTCTCCTGCTTATCATAAACTGGCGATGCAAAATGGATGACAGGGCGCAAAGCCTCTTCTATTTTGCCATTTTCTCGATTCAGGTCAATAGCCGAGATGTACAAGATATTATTATTCCTGTTGATTGTTTGCTTGAAATATTCACTGGAAGATTTATCTTGTAAATTAGTATCCGAAATATTCTTTGATTTACCGTTATCTCTATCTATTCGAACAACCTCCGTGCCTTTTCTATCAATAAAACGTACTTGCTGATAGATTTCTTTTTGTTCAGAAAACTTACTTAAACTACTCCGTAGATTAGTTAATAGCAATCGCTCTGAATGGCTATTATTTGACTTTAGAACGCTGAAATAGAGATGCAATGCATTCGAGTCACGCAAATAGAACAGGTCGCTGCTAACGACGTTAAGATAATTTTCGATGCGCTCTGTAATCAATGTAACTCTGCTTTTGTGGATTGCTATACTACTGGCTCGCAGTGAATCCATACTGGCATACAAGGCGTATCCACCGATTAGTAAAACGGGGAGTAATGCCACAAGAAATAAAACGACCAACAGTTTATTTTTAATTTTGTTCATTGTTTTTGTTCTATTCCCTAAGGATCCGGAACTAAATAATTTGCAGAATTGGCGGAGGATTTTTGTTCCAGTCCAAGACAAAAAAAGAGATGCATAGCAAATTATCCATCTCTTTTCCTAGCACCAAAATGAGACAAAAAGACAAGTCACTTTCGGAATTTACTTAATATAGATCCGGAAGGGAGGCTGACCACTGTACTTTATATACCTTTCAACAATGCCCGTTTTGAGTGGGTAGATTGTCGTGAAGGGCTAGGAGGGTGTCCGAGAATAGAGAACCTACTGCGGAAAAGCCCATTTTGGTCAGATTTTTCGATCATTTTCGTAAAATAGCCCACTATTCGCCTCAAATGATCGAAAAATCTGACTCAAAATGGGTTTCCCTTGCTACGGTTTCTATTCTCGGACAACCTCCTAGGAGTAGAAAAGGTTCTTCAACGACGTGCTTCGCGAAAAGATGTTCACTGAGAATGGGTATTTTTGGGCGCGAGAGGTATAACATCAAGTATTGGTTGTTCGCTCTATAATGTTGTTCGCAACGTTAGAAAATTCGTTTTTATCAGTGTCTGAATCAAGTTCTTCCCGTATAAACTCGATCAAATGAGGCAGATTTTCTCGAGTCTGAACATATTTCTGTTTCCATTGTTTCAGAGAGTCGTCCAGAACAAATGGAGCAGCAGGCCCCAGAAAATTGATTAATTTCAAAGAAAGCTGTTCCAATACCGGTTCAAACTCAGGATTAGTTTCCGGGAGGAAGGGCACTACCATATGATTAGTGGCAGGTTGGGCAACATTATTAGCAGCAGGCATAGCAACTAATAGATTAGATTTTTTTTCTTCGATTTTTAGCCTGATTTTCGTGGAAGCAGATTTGACCCCCATTGTGATCAACGGAAAATTAATTTTTTTATCAGTCACCAACAATACAATATGATTATCATGCATCAAAAACGCGGCCAAAATTTTTTCTCCAATCGAGAAATAAATTTCATTGTATGATCGTTCAATTGCCAGTAATACTGCGAATATCTGTTCAATTATTTCTTCAGCCATTGCAGTAGCGGCTTCGTCATCAGGAAAAGTCGAGGCGAGTTGCTTGCCATCCTGATAAATACAGGCATGATGAACCCCTTTGAGTTTGGTGAGGCTATTGACGATCGTTTCCATTGCTCACTCCCACTGTAATGTATCTTCAATTTGCTGACTCAATGCCTGCACTGACATTCGTTTTTCTGAGCAAACACCAAGTGACCGTTCTTTTTCTACAAAGACCGTTAGATTATCATCCCTGGGGCCACGCAGCATGATGCGATGAACTTCATTAAAATCAGTAATATCTTCAAAGTTTGGGACAATGCCGGAAAGAAAAGCAATGAATTCGTTCATCTGGTCATCACTAATCGTTGATTGCAATAATTCCCCCATAGAATTCGTCAGTGTAACGCCGGTAACGCCATCTATTGACTGAACCAATTCCAAGGATTTTTCCGTTAATTGGATTTTATCCTGAGCTTCGTACAAGCGAATATCTATCGGCTCGCCATCAGGAGCAGATTCGGTAACTTGGTCAGTGACTTCAACCGGGGTATCACTAATAGCCTTCGTGACCTCTGAAGATTCATTTTGTGTTTGTGGCTGGAGGCTGGTTTCAAGTAAGTGCAGCATATCGTCTTTACTACGCGCATCAACAAACATGACAGGAGCATATATTTTCAGGCTTTCCAAACTTTGTTGATAAGCTTCAACGGGTGGGTCTTCTTTTTTATCAGACCAGGTGACACCGACGACTAACCCATTATGCTGGATAAAATCAGCAAAAACCTGGGTGAAGTATTTCAGATCTCGGAAGGGATAATTGCGACTATTGTCCAGCAATAAAATCAGTCTGTGAGCACCTTTGATAAGGACCTCCCACATAAATTCAAACCGTTGTTGGCCAGGTGTACCATAAAGTAGGGCGGTTATGCCTCCGGCAAGTTGAATCGAACCAAAGTCCATTGCAACTGTGGTGGTTTCTTTACGTTTACTCGTTATTGCATCACTGGTGTTTGCGTCTGTGGATATCGCTTTTTTGTCTGCGAGAGTATTAATTGCAGTTGTCTTTCCAGCACCAACAGGGCCGGTAACAACGACTTTGTATTTTACATTATTCACCTGAGAACCCCTACCAGGTTGTTTTAGATCTAAACATTAAGAACAACATCGGCAAGTATGCTTATGCTTCGACTTGAAGGCCTGATAGGAAATAACAGGAATTATATTCATAGTCACTATTTTTGTATTCCTTTCATCCGATATATAAATCTAATCAAAAATCAATATCCAATCCCATACGATGAGTAGATTCCCTAACGTTGCTAAAAACAACCCAAGGGATCCACGTCAAAGCCTGTTGAATACCGATACGTTCAGACGTATACTAAGATATCACAATAGTGGCGAATTATCTTACATCTTGCTCTGATATACAAAATTGATCTAAGCGCCCAAATTGCCTGGGGCATGCACATCGCTCCAGAGAAAAGCCTACGAGCCAGAAGATTACTCTTTTCGAGCGAGGTCTTCTTCCGGATAGTTTTTCGAGAGATAGTTCAAAATTAAGTTCTCGGTTAGGGGATCGAACGTCCATTGACCGATTTTCTGCATTTTACCGACAGTTGCCTTCCAGCCTTCCCGTGTTGCGCTATGTAAGCTTACCTTTTTCCCGGTATGGCATCCTATACAATAGGCTTCCACGATTTCGTAGCCCTTATCGATTTTCAAGCCCGTTTCGGGATTCAATTGCGGTTGTTCCGTTGATGTGGCCAATACGGTAATAAAATAGGCTGCAAGGCCGAATATTATGATTTTGATTGCTGGCATGTGTGTCCTGCGGTCAACAAATTGATGAATTGTAATGCAAAAGTGATCTATAGTCGTAGGGTGCGCAAGCTTTATTGTCACAAGACCGCTAGTTCAAAACTATGCACTTTCAGTGCAAGGCTTTAGCTACTACACATTGTTGTTCGGGGTTTTCGTACTTCACCAGATACCAGTTTTTGACTTTACCATGAAGACCATGAAGAAATGAAAGTCTTCTCTTCATGTCCTTCATGGTAACAAATCAAGCCATAACGTTATCAAGGTTATCAAGGTTATGAAATTATTCATTTACTTAACTTTTTATCACACCCCTATATTGACATATCTGAAGTTAAACTTCAGATTATCCGAATGTGGATAGAACGTGCCATCTCAGGCTTAATAGAATCAATCAGTGCGGAACGACCAGCCATATTGCAGGTTGGGGCGCGACAAACCGGAAAATACAGCTTATTGCAGCGACTATTTCCTGATCATCACTATGTCAGTCTGGATGTACCCATCGAAGCTCGCCAGGCGAGTGAAAATGGGCAGTTGTTTTCATTACACTTCACTGTTCTCGCTGATTGTTCTAATCCCCGTTGGTCGCTAATCAAAAGCCCATTTACCGAATGGGCAAACGAATGATGATACATAATCCGCCTTCGGTACGATTTTGCGCCAGGATTTCTCCGCCATGCACCCTATCTCGATTTGAATCTTTTTGCGAATTAGGAATTGGCGGCGGAAAGGGAATCAGTCCATCCAATTCGGTCAAAAACCGTTTGGCGGCTGATTGACCACCATGTTCCATCACCAAACCCAAAGCTCAAACATTATTGTGCAAACTGCGTCCTGCAATATGCCGAAATTGATCAGTGGGGGTATCACCCATCAATTCTTCAATACTATCAAAAGCCAGTGTTGCACGAGGCTTCGGTGGTTTCGGCAATCGAGGTATGGAGCCACAAACAAGTGGTCAGAATGATCATCGGTTTGAACGGCGTCGTGCTTCAGTTAACGAAAACCAGCGTCTACTCAGATTGGCACCTGTTTTGAATCTCAGCGAGGAACAAATTGCAGAGATTGAGGCCATTCAGGAAGACCAAAAAGAACAAACCGAAGCGATCCAGGAAGCAATGAAAGTTGCACAAGAATCCTTACGGGAGTTGTCACAGTCAGAGACTTACAACGAAGAGGAAGCAACAGCATTAGCCACCAGTATAGGTGGCTTGGTTAGTCAGCATGTTGCATTGAATTCAAGATCGAGGTTTGATACATCCCAAGTGTTGACAGTTGAACAGAAAGCTCAGTTGGAAGAAATTCGGAATGCTTTTAGAAGCCGTCATGAGTCTCCCGCTGAGAATACTGAAGCAGAAATACTTTAACGATTTAATTTCGGAAGTTATTAATGTAGGATCCTTAGTCTCCGGCGTACGTTGCTTTACCGATGTACGCCGGAAAGCTTTTGAGAAAATTTCCAAAG
>JAZGGE010000207.1:0-4965 GCA_036480195.1 Methylococcales bacterium | reverse complement strand
AAAACGATTACCGATAACATTGATATAAAAGTGCTTGCTGCACGTATCGGGTTAGCTGAAGATACCGTCAGCCAAGTGAATGCAGCACGATTACCGGTTGTCGATGCTGCGTTCGGAGGAAATTACCAAAAAAATAGTGGCGCGAAATTTAGCAGCAGTTACAGTTGGGCGACCGCTCTGAGTTGGGAAATCGATATATGGGGAAAGCTAAAAAAGGGTGTCGAGGGACAAGAAGCGGAATACAAAGCAACTGAGGCCGATTGGAGGGCGGGGTATCTGACTATTGTTTCGGCTGTAGCAAGCACCTATTTTCAGATTCGCCAATTGGATGAACAGATTCATCAGCAACAAGGTTCATTGGAGAAAAACCAGAAAATACTCAACATTCTTCAGGCCTTATATGCTGAGGGCATGCTGGCAAACACTGTGGTATTACAGCAAAGTGCGGAAGTCAACAGACTCCACCGGGAGCTTTTAGAGTTGAATCGATTTAGGGAGATTACTGAAAATGCCCTTGCAACATTACAGGGACTACCTGCTGGAGATTTTTCTGTTTCTCCCGGAAGACTTAGTGATTTAATTAATCTGGTTAATGTTCCTGCCGGCCTCCCATCCGACTTGCTTGAACGACGGCCTGATATTATCGCCGCTGAATACCGAGTCATAAAAGCACATAATTTCGCTGGCCAGGCGAAACGGGCATTGCTGCCTACGGTCAGCCTTACCGCCAAAGGTGGAAACTCAAGTATTGAACTGACAGATGTTCTCAAAGCATTCTCAACCGGTTTTTCTCCGAGTATTGACTTACCTTTTCTGGATCCCGGTGTACATGCCAGGGTTGATGTCACCGAAGCCCAGGCAGAATTGAGCAAAGAAGAATACCGTAGCGCTGTTATTAAAGCATTTGAAGAAGTTGAAAATGCGCTTGTTAATTTAGCAAGTCATAAACAGCAAAGGATTGAGCTACAAGAGCGGCTTGACAAACTGAGACGGGTATCACAGCAAATTCGCGCTCAATTGGAGGAAGGTATAGTATCTCAGCTGGAAGTTTTCGAATCAGAAAGGTCATTGCTGACAGCCGAACTGGCATTGTTGCAGAATCATCGGCAAATACTGGCCGATACGGTTGGGCTCTATAAAGCCCTGGGCGGTGGTTGGCCGAAGGAAAATTTTTCGGACGCCAGCTAACGATGCAATCATAGTGGTGAAGTTATGGCCTCAGAAATCAATTAATTCTCTGTTGAACTCCGGTGAATTTTTAGTGAAGCACAACTCAACCACTATGGACTGAAAGTCGTTTAGCTTAAAGTGGCTACTAAGTACCTCCGCATAATTAATTTAACACTTTGTTTGTCTTTTTTCTCATCTTCCGCGTTGCAAAAACAGTTACATAGTACACTATGCGCCTGTTTCTGCGTCTTGAAGATGAAAAAAAATTCTGCGCAAAACTGTCAAACTAATTATGCTCTGGTACTTATATTACAAAATATTAAATTAATTATCATCATGAAGAACATGAAGTTCCTTACTTTTTCGTATTCTTCATGCTCTTCATGGTAAAGTCAAAAACTGGAATCTGTTGAAATCGAAAAACCCGAATAACAGTGTGTAGCAGCTAAAGCCTTGTACTAAAGTGCATAGTTTTGACTAGCGATCTGTGACCAATAAAATAGTAAGGTGGTTTACGCCATACCCGAGCCTTCCTCGTAATATTGGCTCTGTTGATGAATACATCGGCTAATAATTAAAAGAAAATGCAATTCAAACTTAAGCCTATACCACCTTCCGAGCTGGAAGAGATACTAATTGACGATGCTGTGTTCTCCATAGGTCGGGGTCGAAGGCCTTTCTCAAAATATGCCAAAGAACAGGTCGCAAATCTATCCCGTGTGCATGCTCGAATTATCGAAAAAAATGAAAATATTTTCGTTATTGATGCTGGCAGCAAGAATGGAACATACGTAAACAATAAACGATTAGATCGCAACCCTGTCCAGCTTAAAAATGGAGACATTATTGGTTTCAGTGACAGCCTGGTCTACGCCCTGGATATTCCAAATCAGATCAGATTAGAACCCCGTCTTGCAGAGCCAGCTACCGAAATCATCCTTACTCTGATGCCAGCGGATAACGAATTGGAAACATTAGTAGTCAGTAAATTTCCTTTCTTAATCAGCAAGTCTGATAAAACGTTTGCTGCATATGCCAGTAAGTTCTCCGAAGACCTTCGCTACCTTTCCCGACGCCACGCTTATTTCTTCGTTAAAGAAAATGAGTTGTATGTTGAGGACTTGAAGAGTACCAATGGAACCTATGTCAATGGTATTCGTCTCGACGACACGGCCATTCTCCTAAAGAATGGAGATGCTATCGAAATTGGTAGCAATCGTTTTAGCTACACGATTGATGTAAAAAAAGCGCTCCAACCCGAGAAAGTAAGCCAAGTTAAGGAGCCTTCTGCCTCTAAACCGATTCAAAGTGGCCCAGTTGCAGATGATAGAACCACATTCGTATCCACCGCCGACTCCTTTCTCGATATTTTCTGTCCTCAAGACGAGGATGCAGATACGCCTATTAATGAGGAATACGCCCAGGAAGTTTCCGAAGTCGTAGAAACGAAACCTGCTAAAACAGCATTCGGTCGCTTTTTTAGACGAACTCGCGCCTTTTTCGGGCAAGTCAATACTGCGCTCGCAGAAGAGAAACGTGATAGCAGGAAGACAAAATGGGTTTTTACGGTCATGTGTATTGCAGCCGTGATTGCCGCAGGTTTTTACTGGTTCGGTGTACAGCAAAGGGATATCAATACCCTCATGGCCGAGGGTAGATATGAGCAAAGCCTGATTCTAGCTCTTAAGTACCTCGAAAAAAATCCCGAACATGAAGAAATTCGAAAGATTGCGGCACAGGCTCTCATCAAGTCTACGGTGCCCCCCTGGCTCGAAGAAATTGAACAGCAAGAATACGAAGAAGCAAGCCAATTGCTTATGGAAACAAAACGGAAATATTCATTGCAGGGCGAAGGTCTCGAATTAATCGGCGTTTTGGAATGGATGGGTATTCTTGAACAGTTTATTCACGACCGTGGTGGCATTAAAGGACCGATCATCATCTTTAGCCAGGAAAAACAAATTAACACCTTGCTGAATTGGTGGGAAGAGGATAAGCAAAACCACCTCCGATCACTAACATCAATCAAGAGGTATGCACCTGAATTTAACTCGATTTACTCACGTACGTATAGCCACCTGACAGCTCTGCGCAAGGAGAGATCCGTAGATATAGCCGCTATTGATCGCCTTAAGGCCACCATACGAAAAAAACTTGCCAGCAATCGGGGCAAAGAGCTCAGTATCGTCTTCGACAAGTTCGAAAGCAAATACCCGAAAATTCAAGGGATGGACAAGGTTCGCGAAGACTGGCAATCGTACATGACTTTAAAGCGTGAAGTTGACGCCAGGAACTTACCGGCTATTTTGAGTTTTCTCTCAAAACACCAGTTCGTGATTCCCCCCTTTAAAGAATCATTGGAAGCGATAACGGCAAACTCATTGCCATCAGGTCAGTTTGTTGAACGCTATGCACAAGCTTCCGCAGCCTGGCGAGCAGGCGAAATGAAAACAGCCATTGACTTGCTGATGCAACTGAAAGATCCCGCCTGGGACGAATTTATAGTACCAGAGCTGAAACGGAAGCAACAGATTAAAAAGACTTATTCCGCGCTACTGGAATCTCGAAATAAGGCCAATTATGAATCAGCATTAGCTTCCTTTTATAGCTTATTAGATAAAGATGAAGATAGCTATTTTGTGAACGCGATAGAGGTGGATTTTAAGGAAATTCGAAACAAAGGAACCACCGAAGCTGAAAAGTTTTTGGAATTGGCCCAAAAAAATTGGATCGATTATAAAAAAGGTGGGCGTATTCGTGGACTACAAAGACTGGAAGCCGGAATCTCCCGCAAATTCAAAAAACAGGCACTCCACCTGTTTAACGCTTATCTTAACGCCCACCAAGGGATTAAGCTTTATAACACCATCGCTACGGATCCAGCGCCCGAATGGAAAGAAATGTACGATGATATTAAGGCAGAAATCGCGTCGCAACGACGCTCACTCGATGAACTGAGTATGGTATTAGAACCCAAACTGCTGGATGCAAAACTTAAACTGATCCCCAAACCTTAAGACTCCAGGTATAAAACAATGACTGCCCAAGACCAACGGCTAAAAAAACTCTCCGAAGCATTAGAAGATCATAGTGCTGAAGGCATCGCGATTCTGGCTGCCGAACCGTCCAAAATGATGCGTCTGTTTATCTTGTTGGTGGGGGCACTTGTACTAACCGGTGTTATTTGGAGTTTCATTGGTAGGGCGGATGTGATCGTAACTGCTGCTGGCAGCTTCAGTCCGGAATTGGATGTCCGTCGATTTTATGCGCCCATTCAGGGAGAACTTGTGGATCTGTATATTGCGGAAGGTTTACCGGTTAAAGAAGGCGATATATTAGCCAGGATCAATGCGCGTGGCGCTGTTGAAGCAGCAACCAATGCACTAAATGCCAAGTTGAAGTTAGCAGAAGTCAGGCGCAAACATCAACATTTCCCGGAACGAAAAGCACTGATGGAACGCGGGGCCAAGGCGTTAAAACGTCAGATTGATATTGCCGAGAAACAGCACCAAAAACGAATGGCGGAAGGCATGAATAAACTCGCCGATTCTCAACGCGCGAGATTGGAAGAAGCCCGGGGCAGCCTGGAAAAGACCCGGCGGGTGCGTCAGATGGCGAGCCAGGAGTTTGAAAAGCTGAAACGTCTCAATAGCTTGGAGGGCGGTGGAGGTGTATCCAAACGACAGGTTGAAGAAAAACGCAGTGCCTTGCTGGCCGCCAGAGCGGATTATAAAATTGCGGAAGCCCGGTTGGGTGAACTTGATTTTCAGTTGAGTGAAGGCTACGCCAAAGCTA
>JAZGGE010000206.1:0-2052 GCA_036480195.1 Methylococcales bacterium | reverse complement strand
CCTTACAGCCAAAATTGCTTCGGGCTTTGGAATCCGGGCAATATCGTCGGGTCGGAGGCACGGTTACGCTGAAAGCCAATGTTCGTGTTATCTGCGCAACCCATAGGAATCTTGCAGAGATGGTACAACAAGGGGCGTTTCGGGAAGATTTATATTATCGACTTTCGGTATTTCCCGTTAACATTCCGCCGTTGCGGGAAAGAATGCAAGATATTCCAGCACTCACTCATCATTTGCTGGAACAAGCCGGAGGGGTCGATAGCCGTCGTTACTCACTGACCAAGGCGGCATTGATCAAGTTGATGCAACATCAATGGCCAGGAAATATTAGGGAGCTGAGGAATTGCCTGCAACTGGCTGCTGGTTTATGTGCTGACAATAGCATTGATGAAGACAATATTAATATTCTCCAAATACAAGTTCAGATAGAAGAACCAGTACTGCTAGAAACCGAAATGCCAATACCCGTTCAAATTGGGGCAAGCAAGAACAAGAACCCAATTGAAAAAATGGAGTCAGAGATTATTATGAATTTGATAAAAAAGTACCAAGGCAACCGAAAGAGGATTGCTGAAGAGATGAATATTAGCGAAAGAACGTTATATCGTAAGCTTAAACGCCTAAACCTTGGCAACCTTGAAACCGCACTAAAGACGCAATTCTAACACTATGGAACCGAATCTATTAAACTGGACACAAGCGGTAATGAGTCCGCATCTGGATAGTTATCCGCCTCCGGCTGATATGCATCAGGCAATCAGCGAGGTTAAGGCACTACCCGCAATTCCGGCAACTGCAAATCGAATCATGCAGTTGGCATCAGATCCTTTCGCTGACGCCCAAAAGCTCGCAGAAATTATTGAACTGGATCCACTATTGGCAGCACAAGTTATTCGCTGGGCAAGTTCGTCCCTTTATGGCTATAGAGGGAAAATCAGTTCTGTTCAAAATGCGATCACCCAGGTTTTAGGGTTTAATTTCGTGTTGAATCTTGCCTTGGGACTGGCTACGCTGGCACCGCTTCGCACACCTGTTGAAGGCACGATAGGCATTCGATCTCTCTGGGTACAAGCTCTGGCAAGTACACGGATTATGGCATCCATCTGTCAAAAAATGCCGGTAGAAAACCGTCCACCATCCGATCAAATTTTTCTGGCTGGATTGCTACACAACATCGGGTATCCCTTGCTGAGTCATCAGTTCCCGGACAAATTTGGCTATTTGAGAAAACTAATTATCGCCAACCCAACACTCAATATTACAACTGTAGAAAATTTTGCTTTTGGTTACGACCACAGTCAGCTTGGCGCATGGTTAATGCAAACCTGGTCCATGCCTAAACCCATTGTTGATATTGTTTACCACCACCACAATCCCAATTACCGAGGCGATAATTATCTTTTGAATTTACTTGTGTTCGTTAATGATTGTCTACTTGGTAAAGTGGGTATCGGTGATGCCATAAACCAGGAATGTCCTGATTCGGTTTTTCAAGGGTTGGGTGTGTCAGAAGAAATATATGACGCTTTGTTGGATACACTGGATCAGGAAATAGACGGAATCAAGGAAACTGTTGCTGTGCTTTTGTCCTGATGTCTCCCTAGCTATTACTGGCATCCGTGAGTCCACTAAGGCACAGAGTACAAGCTCTTGTTCCCACAGCAGTTCAAAAATGTCAATTTGATCGGATCTCTTTCAAGCTTCTTTCGCAGCACCATTCGCTAAAAATGCGTACTGCAAAGAGTTGTTCTTGAACGCGAAAGGTATATCTGGACGTTTCTGGCGGGAAATAAAGATTTCTCCAATCGTTGGGGATTAATAAAGACGGGGTTTTCAAAACAGGCACGTTCGCTATTTCATCGGGAAGAATGGATGAACTCGTCGAAAACAAAACATCGAGAAAGTACCATTTGGCAACGACAATTTTGGGAGCACCAAATTCGTGATCAGATGGATTTCAATCGACACACGGATTACATCTATTGGAATCCGGTCAAGCATGGTCATGTCGCGCGTATGATCGAATGGCCGTTTTAGACGTTTCACCGTGAT
>JAZGGE010000205.1:0-8891 GCA_036480195.1 Methylococcales bacterium | reverse complement strand
TCCGATCAAATCCCCTTACTTGCCAAACGCATATTCTTAACTTTTGCCTATGGAGCCCATAACCGGATTTGAACCGGTGACCTCTTCCTTACCAAGGAAGTGCTCTACCGACTGAGCTATATGGGCGCATTCTCATTTGTTATTTCATCACATCATATTGGAGCGGGTGATGGGAATCGAACCCACACCATCAGCTTGGAAGGCTGAGGTTCTACCGTTGAACTACACCCGCGCGCACGACATGATCCCTGCATACAATCTTGTAATTAGAAACTGGTGGAGGGGGGAGGATTCGAACCTCCGAAGGCTGAGCCGTCAGATTTACAGTCTGATCCCTTTGGCCACTCGGGAACCCCTCCCAATAGTAAAGCTCTCTATTGTTACCCAATGGTAAGACTATGTCAATTCGTTTATATTGAACCTCGAGCAGTTTCCTAGCAATTCGATAACTCAATTCCGAACATTAAGAATGCAAATAATTCATGGCTTCTTGATAATCGCCCTGCAAAAGCCGTAAAAATATATCTTGAACCCGATCAAACCCTTTTTCCATATTATCCCTATCACTTCGAGATGGCTGATTGAGCACGTATTGAATAACCTCTTCCTGCGTCTTAGGACGATCTATCCCGATACGAAGCCTATAAAAACTACCACATCCAAGTGCCGCAACAATATCCCGTAATCCATTATGCCCACCATGACCCCCATTTTTTTTGAGTCGAATCACACCCGCAGGAAAATCCAGTTCATCGTGGGCGACCAGCAAATCCTCGGGGTTAATCTTGAAATAACGCAAGACAGCTGCTACTGATCGGCCACTATGATTCATGTAAGTTAAGGGCTTCAGAAATATCACTTCCTCCCCGTCTATCCTGGCATTACCATAAACCCCTTGAAAGCGATTACTTTCCTTAAAGTTGACAGCGTAACTTTCGGCAAGCCGGTCTAAAAACCAAAACCCGGCATTATGCCGAGTTTTATCATATTTTTGAGCAGGGTTACCAAGCCCTACCACAACCTTAACACTCACCGAATAAGATGCTACTCCTCAGAGTTTTCGGAGTCAGTGCCTGCTTCATCGTCTACAGAATCACTCGCCTCTTCTGATATTTCCTCTTCCTCAGCTGCCTTGCCAGATTGCACTGATACAATTTGGATGTCATGCCCGGAACCATGAGTCAACTCTATAATTTCCACTCTTTCCGGAACCGTCAATTCCGACAAGTGAACAGCCTCACCCACATCGATACCAGACACATCAATTTCGATATACTCCGGCAAATCACTTGGCAAGCAACTCACCTCAACATCGATCCTGTTATGAGTCAGAACACCACCCTTTTTTACTCCAACCGAGTCCTCTTCACCGATAAAATGCAAAGGCACATTAACGCGAATCTTTTCATCCTTGCTAATCCTTTGAAAATCCATATGCATAATGATGGGCTTGTGGGGATGCCGCTGCATATCCTTCAAAATCGCCTGCTGCTCCTTTCCATCCACTCTTACCGTCAAAATATGCGAATAAACAGCTTCATCCATCAGGTTATTTTTAACCACATTGTGATCCAAGCTCAACCGCACTGGCTCGCTCCCACCACCATATAAAATAGCAGGCACTTTGTTCTCCCTCCGCAACCTCCGGGCGAAACCTTTTCCAACCCCTTCTCGCACTTCTGCTTCAAATTCAAAACTACTAGCCATCATTCCTCTCCACCACATAGCGCGGGATTCAATATCCCGCAATCATTAATCAACATACAGTGAACTAACAGATTCACTCATCACCATCCGCCGAATAGTTTCCGCCAGCATTTCTGCCACACTCAACTGTCTAATCCTCGGACACTCCGCGGCTTCTCGACCCAAGGGAATAGTATCTGTCACAACCATTTCATCGATCACTGATTCCTTTATATTTTCCAGGGCCCGACCGGAAAAAACCGGATGGGTACAATAAGCCACGACACGATCAGCACCATGGTTTTTCAATGCTTGTGCCGCTTGACAGAGCGTACCCGCGGTATCCACTAAGTCATCAATCAATACGCACGTCCTGCCATCCACATCTCCAATGATATTCATGACTTTCGCCTCATTTGGCTTTGGCCGCCGCTTATCAATAATTGCAAGATCAGCATCATCCAATCTCTTTGCCAAAGCCCTCGCCCTGACAACCCCTCCAACATCTGGAGAAACAACCATAAGCCGGGGATACTTTTGTCGCCATATGTCACCAAGCAAAATGGGGGACGCATAGACATTATCCACAGGAATATCAAAGAAGCCTTGTATTTGATCAGCGTGCAAATCAACTGTAAGAACACGATCAGCACCCGCTGCTCCAATCATCTTAGCAACCAGCTTCGCTGAAATAGGCACGCGCGACGAGCGGGAACGCCTGTCCTGCCGCGAGTAGCCGAAGTATGGGATAACTGCGGTAATTACGGTTGCTGACGCACGACAAAGTGCATCAATCATTACCAAAAGCTCCATAAGATTATCGTTCGTCGGTGCACACGTCGGTTGTACAACGTAGACCTCTCTGCCACGAACATTTTCTTCAATCTCGACCGCTATCTCGCCATCACTGAATCTTCCGACACTTGCCCGGCCTAAACGCAAACTCAGCTTTTCAACAATCCCTTGCGCCAATACTACATTAGCATTGCCTGAAAACACCATCATCGCGGTGTCAGACGACTGTATGCCGGTCATTTTTTTATTATACAAGGGTGAAATCAAACCATTGGTATCTGCTTTCGTGAGTTTCCCCCACCACGAGACCACTCTTTTTGCGGATCATGACTTTGGAAGATCTCCTGTAGTGCCAGCCCTGATCCATCCGCGCCTAAACCAACTGCGAGAACTGTCCGAGAATAGAAGGGTAGCGAGTTACACTTTTAAACTGGCTGGGGTGCCAGGATTCGAACCTGGGTATGCGGAGATCAAAACCCCGTGCCTTACCGCTTGGCGACACCCCAATAAAAACCTTCAAACATCACATTGCCTTTCCCACACAGCCTAGCTATATAAAGGCGATTCATTATGTCCCTTGGCCACAAACACTTTCCAGTGCTTAATCAACATCCCTTCAACATACCGTGCCTTAGCCTCACTCCCAAAGGCAGCAAAAATACAGGCACCCGTCCCAGTTAACCTTGCTTCACCAAACTCTGACAAAGCCTTCACTGCCTCTCTTACGGGCCGATATAGACTCAAAACTGCCTCAAGACAATCATTCTCGTCCCGGCCAGAAACAAAGTTCGTTATTGTGATTGGTTCACTGTCTCGTGTCAACAGTGAAGACGCAAATATTTCTTGTGTCGAAACATGACATTCTGGCACCACAATGACGTACCACTCTTCAGGTAATAATATGGGAGTGAGAATTTCACCTACACCCTCAGCCCACGCACATCGTCCCCTGATAAAAACCGGAATGTCAGCACCTAACTTGAGCCCTAGATCAAGCAGTTTCCCGACACTAAGATGGCATTCCCACAAATAGTTCAACGCCACCAATGTCGTCGCAGCATCCGAACTTCCTCCACCCAAACCTCCCCCCATAGGGAGGATTTTCTCCACATCGATATTAACCCCCAGATCCCTTCCACTCTCTTTTTGAAGTAATCTTGCAGCTTTTACCGTAAGGTCATCTGCCTCATCTACCCCCGGAAGGGGAGACAGTAAGGTAACTTTGCTGTCTTCTCGGGGACTGTAAGTAAGGATGTCGCATCGGTCAATAAATTGAAAAACTGTTTGCAGTAAATGATATCCATCTGACCGTCGCCCAACTATTTTCAGCAACAAATTCAGCTTTGCAGGGGCCAACCACCGGGAGTCCCATCCAAATGAGTCCAAACTAAAGTTTTGATCCATTACAAGACCCAGTCATCAGCAACTAAAACTAATCTAGCGGTGTCACGTACTGCTATGATTTTTTTTGGTAATACCCATTGCCCCACCTGTCGGAAATCTTTGTAGATAATCCGCCAGCCCGATTGAATCATTGTTTTAGTCCTCCCTGATTCGTAGGTTTCTACAACCTGGTGTTTTGAAGATTCGAGCGAGGGCAAACCAAGCACCCAATACTGAAGATCCTTTAAAGGAACGGGGAAACCCAACCTCTCTTTCAATAAAGAATCAGAATTATAAGACGTCTCTACTTCACCATCTGAATGAACCAAACGCATGAAGTGGCCAGACATGTATATATCAACGGCCCCCACCCCTAACGGACCTGATAAGCGTAATTTATCTTGGGTCCTTGTATGGTTCCAAGTCAATGAAGCCTGCCAGCTTTCCCCGTTGATTTTTATTGCGATCCGACCGTCTAACAACCACCCCGCGATATCGTAAAGAGCCTCTTGTTCACCAGCTAATGCGGGTAACTTCACCCTCTCAGGTAGACTACTGCATGCAGACAACCCGACTATCAAACAAAAAATTCGAATACAAGGCAAAACCAGCAGCTTGGCCGCCTTAACGGTCACCTAGAACGCTTCCTTAAATCGCTTCTTTATTTTCATTAAAAATTCACTTCCAGGCTCACGTTTCAGTGCTTTTTGCCAGAGTAACTTTGCTTCTTGTTTTGCTCCCGTCATCCATAACACCTCTCCCAAGTGCGCGGCAATCTCTGGATCTTGATTCTTATCATAAGCACGACGAAGAAATTCCAGCGCCTTCGGATAGTTACCAAGCCGAAATTGGAGCCATCCATAGCTATCCTGAATAACTGCCATATCCGGCTTCAACGCAATAGCTTTCTCAAGATAACGCTCCGCGTCGTCAAGCCGCTGATTATGCTCTGCCAGTGTATAACCCAATGCATTTAATGCATTGACATCATCTGGCTTAGTCCTAAGAATCTCCGCCAAATCTGTTTCCAGCACATCGACCCGACCCAAATGTTCTGCCACAAGAGCCCGCGTATAGAGCAATTCATGCTCCCCGGGCTGATCCTCCAGCGCCTGAGTCAACAAATCAAAAGCAGCTTGATAATCCTTAGATGTGGTTAACACTTCTGCTTCTAGAAGATACAACTTAACCGCCTTGTCTGGGAATCGACTACGCAAGTTTTCGAGCTTTACCCTGGCTTTCTTACTCTCCCCCAGGTCAGTCAAAATTGTGACGGCATTAAATTGGGCTTCCATGAACAAAGGCCCAGGCGGTATCTTTTCAAACCATTCAAGCGCATTTTTTAAATCTTTGCGCTTAACATCAATGCGACCCAGATAAAATAACGCCTGACCCTGCCATTTTGGTACTTCCACTAGCCCCTCTAACATTTCCCGCGCAGCGTCATCATTCTCTTCCTCCAAGAGAAGCATTGCTAAAGCATAGCGAGCATCATGATTTTGCGGATTATTGCTGATAAGACTTTCAAATTCCGCCCAGGCCAATGGATATTTTTCCGCCTTAACGAGCAACTGCGCATAAACCATCCGCATTTGGTCATCATCAGGTTGACTCTCTACTTCACTTGACATGATATCCAGAGCTAACTCAATATTGCCAGATTGAGCAGCGATCCGTGCATAAGTTACTTTTGCTTGAGGCCAATCCGGTTTTAGCTCAATAGCACGCCGTATCTCCATGAATGCCAACTCGTATTGCTTGTTACCGGATGCTAATAGCGCATAAGAATAATGTATATCAGGGTTGTCCGGATGGGTTTCGGCAAGCTCCTTCACCAATTTAATCGCCTGCTCCTTATCAGCGCTCTTATCAAGATGCCGGATGATATCGACAAGTGTATTCCCAATATCCGCATCATCAATTGCCAACAATACGGTAAGATGCTCCTGAGCCGCTTCATACTTCCCCGACTTCAAATTGAGCAAGGCTAAAATCTTCAAGACCCCAAGATTTTCGGGTTCGAGTTTTACCCAATAGCCAGCGGCCTGCAGCGCTTTTTCTTCATCCTTCAAAAATAGCGCAGTCTGGGTCGCTCGCTCAGCGACCCGAGGATCCTGACTCCATTCAGCTGCTTTTAAATAGCCGTCCAGAGCGGTATTCATGTCTCCTTTTTGTCCGGCAACTTCAGATGCCAGAAGAAGATAAAGCAAATCGGGATTTATTGATTGAATTTCAGTATCATTTACTCCAATCTCATCCGTTTGTTTAATTTCCGGCTCCGGCTCCATCTTAACTGCCTCAGAAAAGGATTCGCCTTTCTTTTCTGGCTCCGTCGCACATCCCGCCAACACAAATGTAGACGCTATAAATAGTCTTAATAGTTTTTCTACCACGTAAATTCCCGATAAAGTACAGTTCTTGTTACTATAACCAACTTTTGAGGCTAGATATACCCCATGTAGAGGATCCCTCTCTACAACTTCTACTCTTCCGCACGCCCCATACGAAAATATAAAAAACACTCAGCGATGGAAAACACCAGAATTCCCAATAGCGGAATCGCAAAACTTAGGAATACTATACATCGTGATCCGAAAATACTTAATTGGAAAGGCGTTTTCCCTAATTTCTAATAAAATTATATTCGTAATCGCCGGAATCAACATTTCTTTGTCATAATAGAGGTAGGATCGCCAATATATTTTAATGAATGACAATTTTCGCCCTTGGTATCAATCACACCACTGCCCCTGTATCAATCCGGGAGCAACTATCGTTTCCAGAGGATCTACTTGCATCGGCACTGCAAGAACTGGTGCTTCTTCCTCATATAGACGAAGCCGCCATACTCTCCACGTGTAATCGTACCGAGTTCTATTGTGATACCCAGGACAGCGACCTCCAGAGCCTCATAAGTTGGATCGCATCCCACCACAACATTGACGCCAATGATTTCACACCCTATCTGTATTCACATTTTGATAACGAATCTATTCGTCACATGTTAAGGGTTGCCTGCGGTTTAGACTCCATGATCCTTGGCGAACCGCAGATTCTCGGGCAAATGAAAATGGCTTATCAAACAGCAACGGCTGCCGGAACCATTGGAAAAACGCTAGGCAAACTCTTTCAACACACGTTTCAAACCGCGAAAAAAGTCCGAACCGATACGGCTATCGGCTCAAGCCCAATTTCAGTCGCCTTTGCCGCAGTTCGTCTTGCCCATCAGATCTTCGACGACCTTTCTGAGCAAACCGCACTTTTGATAGGTGCCGGAGAAACCATTGAATTAACGGCCCGCCACCTTTACCAACACAACATTGGTCAACTTATCATAGCAAACCGGACACTGGAGAAAGCCCACGCCCTGGCAAGCACCTTCAACGGATTCGCGATCAGCTTATCAGAATTACCCAACCATTTGGCTGATGCCGATATTCTGGTCTCCTCCACCGCAAGTCAACTTCCCATACTCGGGAAAGGCAGTGTCGAAAGTGCAATTCGAAAACGCAAACACAAACCAATTTTTATGGTGGACTTAGCCGTCCCCCGAGACATAGAACCGGAAGTCGCCCAGCTACCTGACGTTTATCTTTATACCGTCGATGACCTTAAAAATACCATTGATGAAAACATCAATTCCCGCAAAGCTGCAGCTAAACAGGCGGAAGAAATTATCGACACAGAGGTCGACCACTTTCTAGGCTGGCTGCGATCGCAAGACACCCTCTCGACCATCAAGGAATACCGCGAGCAAGCTGAAGTTATCAAAGCACAAGTTCTCAGCAAAGCCCTTGCCTCCCTAAACAAAGGAAGTTCCCCGGAACAGGCGCTCAACCTTCTGGCTCATACACTCACCAATAAACTCATCCATACGCCAACCACCCAAATCAAACAAGCTGGAATTAACGAGCAACATGATATGATTGCCCTTGCCCGTGAACTTTTCAAGCTCGACGACCCCAAATAACCCGTGAAACAATCCATACAACTAAAACTGGACCATCTCTCCCACCGCTTCGAAGAAATTTCTGCACTACTATCTGAACCCGAAGTGCAAAGCGATCAGAACAAATTTCGTTCATTGAGCCAAGAATACGCCCAGATTAACCCAATTGTTGAAACTTTCTGTGACTATGAAAAAACTTTGGAAGATATACGCTCAGCAACAGAACTAACGGAAGACGATGAACTCCGCGACCTCGCCAAAGAGGAAATTCAGCTCTATACCGCACAAAAAGAAGAACTGCAGCAGAAACTTCAAATCATGCTGCTGCCAAAAGATTCCAATGACAGCCGCAACATATTTCTTGAAATCAGAGCTGGGACCGGCGGAGCAGAAGCCGCTATTTTCTCGGGTGATCTCAGTAGAATGTACCACCGCTTCGCCGAAGCCAACGGCTGGAAAGTCGAAACTCTTAGTGAGAGCCTTGGCGAACATGGAGGATTTAAGGAAATCATCCTCCGCATGACTGGTCAGGATGTCTATTCAAAACTCAAATTTGAAGCGGGTACCCACCGGGTTCAGCGTGTTCCTGAAACTGAAACCCAGGGCCGTATCCACACCTCCGCTTGCACTGTAGCCGTTATGCCGGAAGCGGAAGAAGTCGATGAAATCGACATCAACCCTGCCGATATCCGTACCGACACCTATAGAGCCTCCGGTTCCGGCGGGCAACACATCAACAAAACAGATTCTGCTGTCCGGCTGACTCACATTCCTTCGGGAATTGTAGTCGAATGCCAGGATGAAAGATCACAACACAAGAATCGCGCTCGCGCCATGTCGCTACTCAAAACCCGGTTACTTTCACAAGAACAGGAGAAACAAAACGCTGAAATCGCCCAAACCCGGAAAAAGCAGGTGGGAAGCGGTGATCGTTCAGAACGAATTCGTACGTACAACTTCCCCCAAGGACGACTGACTGACCACCGTATCAACCTGACGCTATACAAACTCGATGAAATCCTCCAGGGCAATCTACAAACAGTCATAGATCCTTTGATTAGTGAACACCAAGCGGAAC
>JAZGGE010000204.1:0-3787 GCA_036480195.1 Methylococcales bacterium | reverse complement strand
CGATAAGAAGGAAGCCATTGCTTTGGGAAAGGCATTATTTTGGGATATGAATGTGGGAACTGACGGAATGTCATGTGGCTCCTGCCATTTCCATGCTGGGGCTGATCGTCGAGTCAAAAATCAGATTTCGCCAGGCGAAAAAGCCAACGATGACCAATTTGATCCGACAGCTTCAGGTAGCGCCGCCAGCGGCCCTAACTATCAGTTACTCCCCTCGGATTATCCATTTCATCAATTCACCGATCCTGATGATCGGAAAAGTGAAGTTATCTTTACGACAAACGATGTCACAGCATCATCCGGCTCTTTCGGTGGTAATTTCCAGAACGCAAAACGTAGAGGTAGAATGACCGACACCTGTAGTCATTCTTTTGATAGTGTCTTCTCGGTAGGCGCCACAAATACACGTCGAGTAGAACCCCGCAATACACCGACAATATTCAATGCCGTATTCAACCACCGAAACTTTTGGGATGGTCGCGCCAACAACATATTCAACGGCAGCAGTGAATGGGGTGATCGTGATCCCGAAGCCGGTGTTTGGGTTAAAGTAGATAACCGGACTGTCGCGAAAGAGCGATTGCATTTAATCAACTCCTCCCTCGCCTCCCAAGCCATGGCGCCACCCAAAAGTACTAAAGAAATGGTGTGTGCCGATCGCAGTTTCTCAGCACTGGGAAGAAAGCTACTCAGACGGCATCCCCTGGAGCACCAAAAGGTCGCCCATGATGACAGCATATTAGGCGCATACAGCCTTAGCTCAGCAGATCAACAAAAAAATGCCTTACAGACAACCTATGAAAAAATGATTCGAAAAGCATTCAATCAAAAATACTGGTCTTATTTGCGCCGAGGTGATTTCGGAGAACCGACGGTAGGTGGAATCCCTTACTCACAGATGGAAGCAAATTTTTCAATGTTTTTTGGCTTGGCCATTCAGCTCTACGAATCCACATTGATTTCCGATGACTCACCCCTGGATCGTAGCGCCCGTTCACCCTTCGACGAAAAAAACACTCTGAACAGCAGTTTACCTATTGATCTGACCAAGCAGGAATTGCATGGACTAGCCCTATTCAGAGAAGCCCATTGTAATATTTGCCATGTTGGCCCTACGGCCTCCCAAGCAGCAATTGTCACCAATGCAAAAGCTTTAGAAAACGATCCACTCGTAACCGGCTTTCTACCTTTATCGACAAACGTCGTAGCACGGGATAACGTTGCTGGTGGACGCGCTCTGAATGATGCCGGATTCCTGCATACCGGAGTTGTCGACACGTTGCAGGATCCCGGTATAAATAGCGACGACCCTTTCGGCAATCCACTGTCCTATACCGCACAGTACGTCCAGATGCTTGCCGGCAATGCGGATGCAGTTGTAGATTCCGCAGTCATTGACAATGTCCAGGCTTGCAATTTCGAACAGCCGCTGGTCGATCCATCGGGAATCCTGGACTTTGTCGCATTCACCAACCCGGACGACTATATTTCGGAACCTGGATCCACAACCCGATGTGTAAATCCCAATTGGGCGTATATTCCCACTGCGGCAGCGGCGGCTCGCGAACTCGCCGATCCCGACACTGCATTTATGTATACCTCAACCGAAGGTGCCTTCAAAGTCCCTTCCTTACGCAATGTTGAATTGACGGGTCCCTTCATGCATAACGGCAGTATGTCCACCCTGGAACAGGTTTTGGAATTCTATAACCGTGGCGGAAACTTTCGATCGCTCAACGTACATGCGTTTATACTGCGCGCCAAATTTTCCGAACAGGATAAAGCGGATGTCGTCGCTTTTCTGAAAACGTTTACAGATGATCGGGTACGCTACGAACGGGCGCCGTTCGACCACCCTGAATTACGTGTACCCCATGGTCAAGCAGGTGACGAAATAGTCGCAGAATCTGGAAACCCCATTGGCCCAATCCTGGCGAAAGATGAATTTTTGTCCATCCCGGCAGTTGGGGCAGGTGGTCGAAGCACTCCACTGCAACCATTCCATACCTTTTTACCTGAAGCAGATGGCGGCACCCCGTAGTCGCATAATATCAGTCCCGAGCTTGGATTCCTGCGGTGTTCCTGGAACTCAATATTAGACTGACTATAGCCTTGGTTTTTATTCCGCCAACACGACTTTTACCGGACAATAATTATGAAGATGAATAAAAAACAGTATCGACCCTATCAAGCAATCTGCCTTGTGCCGCTTCTCGCCTTTGTTTCTGCGCCCACAGTCAACGCAGCAACTGCATTCATGGCGGACAGTACAGTTTTATTTACGCTCACCGGGATTTCAAACACGACGAATCCGGGCGGCACCATTAGCGGACTGGATATATCTAACACATTTACTCTTGACCCACTATCCCAGTTTGAGAAAATCGGTAACACAACGAGTAACCTCGATTTCAGCCCGACGAACCTCTCGGCGACTCCCTCCGTTGGTGATAGTTTCTCGCAATCACTTAAGGTATCCGGGAACGCAATCAGCGGAGAAATTTCATCCTATCATTTCGCTGAGGGGATCCTGCAATTTACCAATAGTTCCACAAATGAATACGTTGTGGAGTTCAGTATGGACTATAACCTTGCTATCTCGGCCAGCGGAGAGGCATCCGATGATAACGATGCCAACATCTCATTGGAGCTGGAATACGCCTACCCCGGCAGTATTGAAGACACTGTATCGCTGATTGCAGATCTTACCGATCCCTCGGCTAACGCCACTAATAGCGTTAGCTTTAGTGTCACGGTAGCGCCTGGCATGGCAAATAAAGAGTACTATACCGACCTTGTTGTCGAAGGTTCTGCCGTTAGCGCAGTACCCATACCAGCGGCTGTTTGGTTATTCGGAAGTGGTGTTTTGGGGTTGACAAGCTTGGCGCGTACTCAGCGACGCATACGATTCGATAACTAAAGTTCTCTTTTCCGTTCCTCTTCTTGGTTTTGTAGGAGCGGCTTTAGCCGCGATATAGCCGAGTTCGCGGCTAAAGCCGCTCCTACAGGACGCAAACAAGCCACCTGAATATTACCTATTCTAAGCAAACTATTTCTGCAAAACCAGCCGGTACATTTCAACAAAAGCGCTCGGATTCTCGTTCTCGAAGTCTATCCAATTGTCTAGATTTTCACCGAAACGGTCATCCGGAAACTGCCGAGCATACCTGGCGCGCAATTTGGGTGAAACCCCAGCCATACCGATGAATGACAAACCAAGCTCTAAAAGGATGGTTTTCAGCTGCATCAACGTAAAGCGATGCTCCCGCTTGTGGAATATAAGATCACGAAACATGCTGAAAGTATAAAAATCCCGCCATTGAACAAGATCATACAATGGATGTTCTGGATCGAATAATATCTCGTCACGCAGTGTTAACATCTGCGGCCTCACAGCACTAATTTCTTTCTCCTCAATCCAGCAACGCGCACTGGAGATGGGCTGTCCCCCGGCTTTACTGTACAAGGCCACAAACAACAGGCCTTTGGGAAAGAGCAAATTGGCCAGGATTTTCAAGCCAGCAACCGGATTATCCAAATGATGAATAACTCCAGTTGAGGTAATCAAATGAAACCTGCGATCCAAATCGCCAAGCTTGAGGATATCCGCTTGTTTAAAAGTGATTCCCTCCGTCATTTTCAATTCCCGAGCCTTACGAATGGCGTAGGCAAGACTGGAACAGCTCAAATCAATGGCTAAGACATCCCGCGTTTTAAATTTATTTTTAAATTCGAATGCTTCGAAACCGGTTCCGCAACCTGCGACCAAAAGGTCAATTGGCTCGAC
>JAZGGE010000203.1:0-4669 GCA_036480195.1 Methylococcales bacterium | reverse complement strand
AATCTGAATGGCTCCTCAGATATGGAAATCGGAAAGATTGGTTTTTAATCGAGCGATTGCGCAGACAACCATTCTATTAATTCGTCTTTCTTGACGATGCCCATATGGCGAGTTTCCTGGTTGTTACGGTCAAAGAAATGTGTGACTGGTAATTCGCCGCGCCATCGTTTGTTAACATCAGCGTAGATGCCTTCCGGAAATTGTTCCGCAAAGACCCAGTTTTGATTTGGATCGAGGTGGCTACGATGAAGTACATCGTTGACAATATTTTCTTCCAGAAAAACATCTGTTGCGACAGTTATAATTGCTACTTTCGGATAGTGTTTATGGAGTTCACCGAACAGAGCCAGCTCTTTCATGCAATAATTGCAACTTTCCGACCAGAACACCAGAATATAGGGTTTATTCTGGTGTTGTTTCTTTATAGCGGCGAAACTGCCTTTAGTAAAAGGGAGGATTGATAAATCGGCTTTAACCACGCTGGTCGCCAGCATCGTTAAGCTGACTACTATCAGCAATAAGCGGAATTTAATCATGGTTTAAAGGCCACGGGTTGCCAATATTTGTTGCTGGCCGTCATTTTCCGTCCATAATGCCAGAAAACCGTTTTCGGTTTTTACAATACGTGGATGCGTTGCTCTCGTGCCGACTGTTGAAATCTGTTTGGGAGAAGACCAGCTTACGCCTTGATCTTTAGATTCCGCTGTAAAGATCGCCAATGTATTCTCGCCCATCATATCCCAGACGGCGACTACGCGACCGTTTTCATGGGCGGCAATATCGGAGTGAATTGCAGATTCATCTCCAAGTCTTGTAGTCGAAGACCAGTTTTTTCCGGCGTCATCGGAATACAAATAGTGGACGCCAAGATGCTCTGAATGTCCTGTACCAACAACAGCATGCAGACGCTTTTTACCTGCAGTATTTTGAAAATCCAGACTACCACCAATATGAGGGCAACCATCAAACTGCCAGTTAAATGCACCGACATGGTTTAGACGTTGCCATTGCTGTTGGTGATTGATGACGCCAATAGACAAGTCGGAAGGTTGTTTATCTCGATACAATACATAAGCATTACCCTCATAGTCCATTTTTATGGTATTCCAACAGCAGGAACAAGAAACTTTATCCAGAGTTTTGTTGGTTTCCCAGTGTATACCACCATCGGTTGAGTGCGAGTAACGCAATCCCTGTGATGCCTCGACATCAACGCGACCGGTACGGCTGTCTAACCATACCGCATGCATGACATGATCGTCAGCAGCCATGTCTATATAGCCATGTGGACCTTTTTCCCAGTCGGGAGGGGTGGTTGCATCTTGCCAGGTTTGTCCACCGTCAGCGGAACGGGCTACCTGCATTGGTCCCGCATTAAAGCGAGCGCCTTCAACATATTTCATCCAGGAGACGATAATAATGTCATCTTGAGCGACAATCTGAGCATCATTCCCACGCACTATTTTTGCTGGCAGGTTATCGTTATTCAGGATTTTTCTTTCTGGTGACCAACTCTTACCGCCATCATCTGAATATTGATACAAAAGTGTTGTCATCCCTTTTTGACGTTTACCGGTTAACAAATACAGGCGATTATTCTGGTTGACAATATCTACACTGATGACACCTTCTGGCAGTCCATTGCGCTGGTGTTTACGAGGTTTAACTTGTGTGGTTATTGTTTTTTCGGCTTGTGGAGAAACTACCGTTTCGGTGCTTTGATGCATCGAGCAGCCAACATTCAAACCAATCAATAAGGGTAAAAGGTAAAAGTAATTTTTTTTCATGATGATAGGCTTTATTTTTGCTGTCGATTTAATAAAAAAAGCCCCTTACTGGAGCAAAGAGGCTTTATGACAAGCTAAGCTTGTGGGTAGGCTTATATGTCGAGACCGATATTGGCGAAATAGGTTCTTTGTGGATAAGGATGAAAATCGTAGTAGTCTTCATCCAGTATATTGTCCACGCCGACAGAGAATCGCGCCTCCATTCCGTTTCCGACATCCACTTTGAAAGAAGATTTAAAGTTGACTAAAACAAACTCATCAGAAGCGCCGAATACATGGCCGTGAGTATCGCTGTTATCAGCAGAGACATGTTGTTTGCCACGATACTGTAATGCGACAATGTTGTCCCACCAGGACGTGGTGTGGTAGGTCAAGGTGCCATTGGCTCGCCATTTTGGAATCCTCACCCATTCCTTTCCGACCAGTTCCGGGTTATTGGCATCTGCCTTGATTTCCTTGTTTATCCAGGTTCCATTTACTGAGAGGCCTAAAGGAAGACCCATGATGTAGTCCTGTTGATAAACAAATTCAATGCCGATGGTTTCAGTTTTGTCGATACTACGGGTTCTGTTTCTTATCCTACCACCCTCTAGTAAGGTAGAGGTGCTCATGATTTCATCGCTTATTTCTGTGAAGAAAAATGAAATGCTGGTATAACCCTGGTCAAGTTCAAATAGCGCTTTCAAATCATGAAAATAACCGGATTCAGGCGCCAATGAGGGATCAGGAATATTAACTGCGCTAACATTGCTGGAACTATCAAATAATTCTTCGGCAACCGCGAAGCGGTAGGCTTTACTGAAGGAGTAACGTAGGACCAAGTCATCGCTAGGCGTAAAGGAAAGAGAAGCCTTTGGCGAGACTCTGGAAGCATCTCGATCGGGGAGAACGTTCCTTCCTCGGCAGCCGTCACAATCATTTAAATGGCCTCTCGATGTTGACCAATGGTCATAACGCAAGCCAGCCATGATGTTCCAGTATTTGAAAACATCCCAGTCAACCTGCATAAACCCACTGTGCGTTTCGGTTGAGCCACCGTCAGCATCACGGAGCGAACTTTTAATACCCTCTACAACATCATCGGAATTATACTGATCAATATCCAGAAAAGAATGATTGAACTGATATCCGGCCATGAACCCGAGGTCATCGCGTCCAAACAGATTTTGCGTCGCAAGTTTAAGACTGTAATCGACCCACCAGACTTCGATATCCTTTATGCGACCGGATTTATCAGTGTCATATGCAGGGTCGTTCTGGCTGCGAGAGGATTGAAAGGTCCTGTCTTTGAATGCATCGAAATAACTGGCAGTCGTATCAATATCCCAGTTTTCAGTCAGTTTACCGGAAAGGTTAAAACCGTAGGCCAATGTTTTTCTTTCGTTCTCACTTCCTCTAAGGGTGGGTGAGCCAAAGCTGTCTGGATTGGCGGTAAACTGCTGTCCATTCTGATTTACCGTATTGTTAGTTCCCCAAAAGTCATTACCGGCGCTATCCTTCAGATAGGTTCTGGACTGGCTGAGCCTTTCGGTATCTTCAAACGCAATAGTAAACAAGCCACGTAAATCTTTAGAAAAATCATAACCCAGTTTTAACTCGTACAGATCGATGATGTTTTCGTTGATGCCTTGGTCGCCAGTGATAAGGGTTGGCCCACCTGTAATGGTTCTGCTTGGGGATGAACCAGTAACTCCCTCGCCCTCTGTGCCAGCAGTTGGCGTGCTGGTGGCAAATGATTGCGGCTGTCCCTCATTCTCCAGATGATTAAAAAAACCGTAAACAGTAAAATCGCCGAAACGATTACCGGCTGAGATAAATTCCTTGTGGCCGGTTAGAATCTCATCCTGGCCGAAACGGTGAGAGTCCTGGATAAAGCCGGTAACATCCATGCTCATTTCAAATTCCTCCGGCAAGCGGGTTTTCAGGTCAAAAGTGCCGCCGAAAGCGCCCTTATGTTCGACGGAAAAAGGGCCATAGAAAACAGTTGTTGAATCGATTGCATTGGGTGCAATCAAATTCCATTTCGGTGCCCCGTTAAACTTAGTTTGTACTGGATTGTGTAGCGGTAAACCATCCACATACATATTAAAGTGGTTAGTCTGGAAATTGGTGGAACCTCTTATCGCAGTTACACCGTTGGTATCACCGTAAAACCGCCTTCTAACATGGACACTCGGTGCCATTCGTATAGCATCTTCAGCACTGGTCAAGTTGGTTTTGTCGAGATCTTCCCGGGTTATTTCAAAGCTCGGTGTAGCGATGGTAGTGTTCGGGAAAAGTTTGTGTCCGGTCGTGATGATCATCTTTTCACCATGATGGAGCTTATTCTCTGCTACGACGGATAGGCTTGGGAAAACACTGACCAGGATTAGGGCGAGTTTGTGATTCATAAAACATCTTTGATAGTAATTGCGAAAAAAGTAAACAAACAAATAAAGTAAACAAACGATGGAGTAGCTGCGCAGAAGCAAATCTTAATTTAAAAAAGCAACAAAATGTTGCACCTACGCGACAGTCGCAAATTAACCTACAAAGCAACGCAAGTAATACGCCAGTCATCGATGGTTAACGTCTAACCAATTGCTTATAAGATAATTTAATATTGATAAGTTTTAGATTTTCCTAAGAAGAGAAAATATAGTGTTGCGTATACGTCAGAAGATAGGGCATATAACTCATTTAGTGGGTCATTTGCCTTACTTCTTGTTGGCTGTGATGAATAGGGCCGTGGCATGGAGCATGAGAACTAATAACATAAGTTCAGAACTCCTGATCTCACGGAATTTGTTTTGATACCTTCGTAGGAGGGGCTTTAGCCGCGATCTCGGCCAAGATCGCGGCTAAAGCCCCTCCTACGGAGAGAAGTCGTTATTTTAGGCTCA
>JAZGGE010000202.1:0-9564 GCA_036480195.1 Methylococcales bacterium | reverse complement strand
GTTCTGAGCTTAGAATAACGACTTCTCTTCGTAGGAGCGGCTTTAGCCGCGATCTCGCCCGTGATCGCGGCTAAAGCCGCTCCTACGAAGGTATCAATACAAATTCCGTGAGATCAGGGATTCTGATTCTCGGACAGCCTCCTTGCCCTTCTCAAAAATATACCCACTCAAAACGAGCATTCTTGAACGCGAAAGGTATATATTTATTACCGTAATCCTAATAATGTCATTATATTCATAATACCATTATACTACTTATACCTTATAAGGCTTATTACGAGAAGTTGAAATGAACCAATTGGCGACAATAGAAAAATCTGGACGCCTCGTTATTCCTGTGCAATACCGAAGGGCTCTTGGGCTTGAGGAAGGGGAAGGCGTGATGATTTCATTGAAAGACGGGCATATTGAAATATCACCTGCGGGGGCTTCAATCAGAAAGGCTCAAGAACGAGTCAAAAAATATTTGAAGCCGGGCGATAATCTTGTAGAAATGTTGCTGAAAGATAGAAGAGAAGAGGCTGGGAATGAAAAATAAATATTTATTGGACGCTTCTGCATTATTAGCGCTGCTACAAGACGAACCGGGCGCGAAAAAAGTGGCCAAAAACTTTCCGTCCAGTGCAATTTCTACAGTAAATCTAGCCGAGGTAGCAAGTGTTCTTAACAAAACAGGCATGCCAGAAATCGAAATTGATGATCTTTTTCGTGACATGGATTTGACAACTCTGGCTTATGAATATAAGACAGCAATCGCCACTGGAGGTATTAGAACCATGACTGCTAAGAGCGGCTTATCGTTGGGCGACAGGGCTTGTTTAATAACAGCTAAACAGAATAAACGTATTGCTTTGACCGCTGATAGTGTATGGCTTGACTATCAGGAAAGCATCAATGTAAAAGTCGAGATGATTCGATAATGTCGTCATAGGGCAACCGAATAACTTCTAATACTCTTTTCGTTAACGCTAATCCTGTAATGCCCACCCTATCAAAGTATTCCCGCTTGTTCTAAAGCTCCTTTTGAATTATCGAGCTCCTGCTGGCTACCATAAAGTAAAACGACATGATAACGCCCCATGCCTTGATTGAAGATCTCCAAACGGACTTGTGGAACGCGTTTTTCGATGGCAAGCATGAATGCAGTTGCCCTATAGGATTCATTAAACACTAATAATTCCAGTTTTTTCTCTACTGAATAATTAGCCGGCGGTGTAAATCCGTCGTTACTACCTTTTTGTCCAAGCACATACTGGAGATGCTGATGGATATAACCGCTGTACCAATTCGCGCCTTTTGGAATACTGTACCGACTTCTTTGAATCCGTTGGGGTCCGTAGTTATAGGCGGCCAAAGCTAAGTGAAAGTCACCGTCAAATATTCCTAGCATTTCCTTTAAATATCGAGCACCGGCGTCGACATTAACACAAGGCTTTTTAAGCTCATTCAGGCTCCTGATATTTAGATGGTGGGCTGTAGTCGGCCACAAAATCTGCATGAGACCATAGGCATTGGCCTTGGATCGTGCACTTGGTTTAAAGTCGCTTTCCCCGCGAGCGACTGCAAGCAACAATGTTAGCGGCACATCGTGAGTGGCCGCCGCACGTTCGAAACAATCGTGATAGGGGAAGATCTGTTTCGGTTGGCGATCGGTATCCACTTTGGCATAATCTCGCCAAATACTGGAATAATCGGTATCTGGCACACTGACCTTTGCACCAAGAAAAGAGCTAAATAGACAGAGCATAAGAGCAATCGCTGATTTGCTCATGGTTTTTTGTCCTTGATCTTTAATCCTGTTTTATTTTCTATAGTTTCCAGAGCAGCTTGGCGATCTGCCTCATCATGGTAGCCGAAGGCGACCATAAATCGACCTGTATTTTCGTCCACCACGTTGATTGTTAATCCCGTTTCCGCGCTAATTCGCTCAGCAAAACCTTGGGCTGATGCGCTACGGCTAAACGGTGACCAGAAAATATGCCATTGTTGATCAGAGTTTTCTACTATGGGTTCTGGATCCACAGTATCCATAGGCGTCAATGGTTCGTTCTCAGTCAGAGGACGGTCTTGGGGCTGAGACTGCTCATCGACAGGCACCCTGACTGCTGGGTCATCTTCGATAACGTCAGTGACTCCGACTTTCTCCTTTGATGCTTCAGGGGTTTGCTGGCTACCCTGCTCGATGATCGGATTCATGGACTGATCTGACGTATCTTGCACTTTAACGTTTGGGGTTTTAGCTTCTTCGGGGTTTGACCAAGCTAACGCAACGAACAGAACAACGCTGGCCCCGATGGCGATACCGATTAATTTGAACATTGGGCTTCCTCTATCACTATTAGAACTGGACACTAAACTATTTCGTGCCGGGTTTATTTTCGTCGTATACGGACGAAACCTACTCTAATATAACGGACAGGACTGAAAGATTTGACAGTGATTTTCTAATACGACGGTAGACCCCTTTATGAAAAGGGGAGTCTAACTCTCTATTGACATTGCACCCGATCGGCACAAAAGTTATGGTTACTGGAAAGAAAAAAATGGACAGTTACTTCATTTTGTGAGGCAACTCGACCTCGGTAATAACACCGGCATCGGGATCGTTGAAAATATCGCGGTTAATTTCGCCCTCACCCTGAGCTACGATGCAGGTGACTGTTGCATCACCAGTCACATTTACAACAGTTCGAACCATATCAAGCAAGCGATCAACTCCAAGAATGAGGCCTATACCTTCAACCGGAAGGCCGACTTGGTTAAAAACCATGGCGAGCATAATCAGGCCAACTCCGGGAACGCCCGCTGTACCGATGGAGGCAAGAATGGACATACCAATTACGGTGGCATATTGACTGGCAGTTAAATCAATATTGTAAACGTTGGCAATAAAAACTGTCGCAACACCTTGCATAATCGCCGTTCCATCCATGTTAATGGTTGCGCCCAGTGGTATCGTAAAGGATGCCGTTGAATTACCAACACCGATACGTTTCTCAACAGCTTGTAGTGTTACCGGTATCGTCGCGTTTGAGCTTGCCGTACTAAAAGCAAAGATCTGTGCAGAACGCATTTTCTTCAAGAAAATCAGCGGATTCAGTTTCGCGAAAAATGCCAGTAGAATACTGAACGTACCAAATGCATGAAGCAACAAAACAAGTATCACAGTAGAAAAATAGCCCATCATTGGGATAATAAGTCCAAAGCCCTGTTCCGAAAACGTTTTTGCCATTAAACAAAAAACGCCAATTGGTGCAAAATCCATGACCAAAGTCACAACCTTCATCATCACTTCATTGAGATCTTCGGCTGCTTTCGCGAGCTTCATACCTGTCTCACCCGCCATAAGCATCGCAATGCCAAACAAGATAACGAAAAAGATGATTTGTAACATATTCCCCTCAGCGAATGCATTAACAGGGTTATCGGGAACAATATTGATAAATACATCAGTCAAAGGTGGAGCTGGTTTCGGCGTAAACTCCGTTGACATAGATACAGAGTTTTCGAAACCTGCCCCCGGATTGATCGCAATAGCCAAGGCCAGGGCCAAGCTGATGGCCAAACCTGTTGTCAGGATGTAGAGCCCAAAAGCCTTCATCCCCACACGACCAAGCGCACCCACATCGCCAATACCGCAGACTCCACAGATCAACGAAAAGGTTACTAAGGGGACAACCAGCATTTTCAAGGAATTAACAAAGGCTTTTCCAATCACATGGAATACGCCGTTGACCAAATAGGTCAGGACAAATTCTATATCGCTGCCAAAAATATTGATCAGGCTACCCACAACGAATCCGAGCCCCATACCAATCAATATTTTGCTTGTAATTGAAAGTTTTTTATTCATGATGAAGAGGTTATGTTGTTAGTGGATACTTTTAAGCGCAAGCGGATATACCATTCTACGCGAGTTTCCGAACATCCTCCAAGAGTCACTTCATAACCGAACACGGAAGGTATATAGTTAAACCTGGATCCGTGAGTCCATGACGGCGTAGAGCACAAGCTCTTGTTCCCACAGCGGTTCAAAAAATGCCCGCTTAACCGATGGGTGAAGCTAAGATTTTTTGATTCCACTGTGAAACCAATATCTTGCACTCTACATCCGCCATGGACTCACGGATCCAGGTTAAAGTCTCCCCATCACCTTCCGCACGATAAAGTTACAGCGTCGCCCAGCAAAATCATGTACTTTCAGATCTGCTTTTTCCATATGTTTTTCAAATATCTTTCGTAGAGCGCGTTTAGCACGCAGGTAACGTGTTTTTACAACTTGTTCGGTGACGTCCAATGATTTCGCGGTTTCGATCGTGCTGAGATGGTGTATTGCTCTCATCACATAGACACTACGATAGTCTACAGGTAACGTATCGATAGCATGTTCCAATAGCTTGCGCAGTTGTTGAGCAGAAACCTCATCAACAGGCCCAGGGTCGGAGGATTCTATATCCTGATGAGAGTGCATGGGGTCATCCAATGTGTAGTGAATGCGACCGTTCTTTCGAATCCGCATCAACGCTTCGTTACTGACTATTCGAGACAACCAGCTGGCGAAACTATTCGGCCCGTTGAACTGATCAAGTTTGTAGTAAGCTTTGACATAAGCTTCCTGTAACACGTCCATAGATTCATGCTCATCTCGGAGAATACTCCGAGCAATGCGGTAAAGACGCTGGTTATGGCGTCGCATGACAATTTCAAAGGCTTTAGTTTCACCACTTCGTATCCGCATAACCAGTTCGCTATCGGTTGGATATCGGAGCTTTTTCAGTGATCTGCTCGGAAGCGCAAAAATCTGTAAATTCATAGTTGATAGCTACCTGCATACAGGATTATTTTCAGTTAATGTCTCAAGAAAAGCAATCAAACGGGTTATCTATATTAGATGCGCGAACCGTAAAAAAGTGACAAGAAATCGCAATCTATTCTGGATATTTTGATTCACAACCCCAGTATCCGCTGAGACTACACAAAACGATTGACTGCTAAATTTGTAACCTTTTTATCTGTACTTGCATCTTCCTAAATGCAACCTGTTGAATCGATGATTCACAAATCGAAGCAACACCTTTTAACAAACTAAATACTTGGGAGTTCAGTATGGAAATCAATTCAAATTTAAAATTCATCAGAATTTTTCCAGTCATACTATTGGTCGTTTTTACCTTCGTTAACCTTTCATACGGAATAACTTCCGCCTATGCAGATCCGCAAAAGCATTTAAAAAAAAGCAGCGATAAAAAAGTCTTTAAGGATGCACTAACGATGGTTTACAAAGGCAGAAAAACTTTTCGTTATGATACATTCGGGGATGAATCATTCTGGGGAGATGGAATAGGGTTACATTTGGCAATCGCTGGTGAACGTTTTGGTGGCGTTGGTCCTGGGTTAAGCCCCAAGGAGGCTTTAGGCGTTGGTTTGAAAGTTGATGTTAAAGCATTGCCTAGGCAACTGAAAAAGTCACTTCGACGTGGGAAAGTTGATTTGGACGATCCAGCGACTACTTTAGCCCTGCTTCAGCTCAACGCAATTGTTGGAGTAACCGGCTTTTTTGACGATTCCGGCAGTATAAAGTCAGTTGGTATTCAATGCGCTTTGTGCCATTCAGTTGTCGATGATTCATTCGCACCTGGAATTGGTCGTCGCCTGGATGGGTGGGCAAACAGAGACCTGAATATAGGCGCTATTATCGGTATTGCTCCAAACCTGCAACCCTTCGTCGATTTGCTTGGCGTTGACCTGAAAACTGTAAAAGCGATATTGGCGAGTTGGGGGCCAGGCAAATTTGATGCTGAATTAAATATCGATGGAAAAGGTTTTCGGCCTGATGGAGGCGCAGCAGCGACACTTATTCCACCTGCATTTGGATTGGCTGGGGTCAACCTGCATACTTGGACCGGTTGGGGAGGAGTATCCCACTGGAATGCTTTTGTTGCCGTACTTGAAATGGGTGGTCAGGGAACGTTTATTGATGCCCGCCTAAATGATGCCGAAAAATTCCCAATTGCGGCGGCCAACGGATTTGGCTTCATCAGACCTGATGTCGACCTGGTAACAAAAAAGTTACCTGATCTTCATCTGTATCAATTAGCCCTTAAAGCCCCAACCCCACCCAAAGGTAGTTATGACAAAGTAGCAGCTGATCGGGGTAAAACTCTCTTTAATGGCAAAGCGCAGTGTGCTAATTGTCACGTACCGCCGATATATACTGAACCCGGATGGAACTTACATTCACCAGAAGAGATGGGCATTGATAGTTTTCAAGCGGATAGATCGCCGGAAGGTGGATATCGGACTGCACCGTTAAAGGGACTATGGACACACATGAAAGGCGGATTCTTCCATGATGGACGCTTTTCAACCCTGGCAGCAGTAATTCGTCACTACGACAAGGTTTTTAACTTGCAATTGTCGAATCAAGAAGTCAGTGATATCAGCGAATTCTTGAAGTCAATTTAGAGGTCAGGCAACTCGAAATAAATAACCCATCACGCACTCACACACTCGGTGAAGATAAAGCGATCGGAGTATTCAATGGGGAAAAAAGTGAGACCGTTTCTAAACAGTAAACGGTCTCTTCTCTATTGACATTTACTATAAGTTTTAGTTTTAATGACAGTGCTTGGTAATAACCTTTTGGTCTTGTTTCCTATGAAAACTGCGATACCTCAAGCCCCTTAGCGGCAGGTTCTTCTCCAGGCTGAATGCAAATAACCGGTGTAACAGCCAGTCATTCAATTGTGAAAAAGCTGGCGGTTTTACTTCAAGTGACCATGGTCATGTGTTATGTCAATTAATGACAGCATACAGTTAAGATCAGAAAAGGGGAAATGCAATGACTACTCATCGTTTTTTTAAAATAATTCATTCTTTTCAGATACTTGCTGCCAAGAATATCGACGCATGTAGAATACGTGTTTTCTGGTTATTATTCATGCTGACTGCTTTCCCCGCATTAGCTGAATGGCCAGAAGAAATAAATGACACCGAAATAGAAATTATTTCTGTTACCGATGAGCAACACTCACAGTTTGCAGATCGTCTAATCAATGGGGTGGATGGTACCGATGATCGTGTCAGCTGGTTAAACCCACATCCCTGGAAAACAAGGAACTATCCAATGAGTGCTGTTTTTGATCTGGGTGGCTCTTTTAGTCTGACCCAGCTTGGTTACTTTGTTGGAAACATCAATCTTGGAACAGATCGAGTGATCTTTGAATACACCAATCAGCTTTCTCCGACTAATTTTATACCCTTGGTTAGCCTCTCAGGCAATCATAACTGGGCACATCCAACCCATACCTTACTAGAATCCCAACAAGCACGTTTTGTACGAATAAAGTTTGAATCGCCAAACCAAAGATTTAATATTTCGGAAGTACGGATTTTCGGTATTGCTGCTGATAATTCTGATGCAACAACTGATCCTTCGCTCATCGATAATTCGACTACTGGGACGAATACCAACTCAACAAACATCTTGTCTACAATGCCACAAGCTAGTGTTCCCGAGCCTGATGTTATCCGCAGCCAAGGCTTTGGCTCATGGCCAACACTTATGTTAAATACGGACTGTGTTAATTTGCACGATCGCTACTGGATCGCAGGACCCGATGGCAAGGCTTATCACACTTGGCATCCTGCAATTACCTCCCATCCAGATACAGCTGAAACATGTGATTTTGGACACGAACATGGTAACCGACCGGATACTTCGCCGTTGTTTGTCGAGTCGGGTGGATGGCCCCCTTTTGGTTATGTTGCTGAAGTTGCCGGTGGCCCACGTCACGAGGATCATGTCGGGCACAAGGTCACTGTTGCTCACTGGGATGCGGCGTTTGGTAATGCGGCGAATACCAATAATAGGCTCCACGCTGCGGGTTTCGAGTGCGACTGGCTATCCAAGATTCATCAGGGATCCTACTCGATGGATGCCTTTTCTAACCATTTACACGAGTATTTTCTGACTGTACGTTGTAATGATGGCTCCACAGTAGAAAGTAGTACCGCTTTTTCAATAAAGATCATGTATACATACGGTGTGCCAAACAGGTTTAAAGAAATTTCGACCAATTCAACCATTCCTGTGCATACCGTCAATGATCCAAATGGTAATCCATTATTGCTGGCTATGCAGACTGAGCCCGTTAACTTCAATGCTAATGCAATCAATAGCCGTGAATTCTCGGGCGCTGGCCAGTTTATCTGGAAGCAGATGGATGAAGTTACTCAAGTTGACCTGTGGACTGAGAATGTTTCAATTGAGACCGGAGCCGGCTCAATTGTGATCGGACCGTATTACATCGTGAAAAATCCCGCGCGATTCTTCAATGTTGATACAACTTATCACCCGTTTCCAAATCAGGTTGGCTACACGATTAACCTTTGCTACGGCGACAATGGAAATAAACTGTCTTATGATTACTGTGCTGACGCACCAGCAACAAAACCAGCATGGCAAGACGCTGCATCACCTTATAACGGTACGCTGCGAGCAATCAATTTTAAGTCACTCAAAATGTATAACCGGAATGGATCAACACGGTTTTGTACAGATGCATACGGTCACACAGCCGGGATAGAACCCTGTGCCCCAGATCAGATTCTACAGACAGCAAACGCGATCAATAACTATTGGGATGCTGGTCAGCAAGCTCCAGATGATGATCACTATTGGGTGAACTCTGCTGGTCAAAAAATATTTGACGAAATCGCTGGATCCCTGACGGGAGCAATCCCACTTAATGATAACGAAGGTAGTTATATTGCTCCCGGAATAGGAAAAGAATGGATTATTGACAACCGACGGCCGGATGACAACGGTGATGGGCAGCCTGATGGTGCACATATAAGGGGAGAAAACTAGCACTTGGAACAGGTTGCATATTCTGGCCATCGTGAACACTTCCCTTGTCCACACATTGGGTTCCGGTTATTTTACCTCTAAGTGTTCACGATCAGTCAATTCTGATAGTGTTTTTCGCATAGATTCCCCCTTTAATTTGATGCGGTGAGCGTTGTGCATGAGCCGATCTAAAATAGCATCTGCCAATGTGTTATCTCCAATGGATTGATACCATTGATCCGTGGGTAATTGACTGATCATAATGGTGGAGGTACATTCATGGCGGTCATCCATTATTTTCATTAAATCGTTACGTTGCGCGGCTTTTAAGGGCTCTAGCCCCCAGTCATCTATAATCAAACAATCCAGCTTGGCTAACGCTTGTAGCCCTTTGCAGTAAGTGCCATCCGCTTTTGGCTGTGTCATTTCCAGCATTAATCGAGACAGTCGATAATATTTAACGCTAGAGCCTTTCATACCCGCGGTATGTCCCATGGCACAAGCAATATAGGTTTTGCCACTGCCACACGGCCTGGTAATCAGCATGTTTTGTGACTTATTCAGCCAATCACACTGTAATAATGAAGCCATCAGGGATTGATTCAGTCCTCTGGGGTGCTGATAATCAATGGCATTACTATGGGCGGCCAGTTTTAGCTTGGCTGCTTTCAGTAAGCGCTGCTGTTTTCTATTTTCCCTGTCTAAGTGTTCGC
>JAZGGE010000201.1:0-10252 GCA_036480195.1 Methylococcales bacterium | reverse complement strand
ATCGCTTCTGCAAATGACGGATGAGCATGTATCGTCCGGGCGAGATCCTCTGTACTGGCAGAAAATTCCATTGCGACTACTGCTTCCGCGATAAGTTCGGAAGCATTATGGCCTAATATATGAATTCCCAGGATCTGATCGGTTTCCTTATGTGCAATTATCTTTACCATGCCCTCCGATAGCCCTCTGGCCTGTGCAGCGGTATTTGTCCCTAAAGAAGAAGTACCGACTATGATAGGTTCTCCTGCAGCTCGCAGCTCCTGCTCGGTCTTGCCCACCCAGGCGATTTCCGGATCAGTATAGACAACATTCGGAATAGCACCGGAGTTGAGTGTTTCGCTTTTCCCGGCAATCTGTTCAGCGACATAGATGCCTTCTTCTGATCCTTTGTGAGCGAGCATTGGCCCGGTAATCAAATCACCCACTGCATAGATGCCTGGTAGATTGGTCATGCAATTTTCATCAACATGGACAAATCCGCCTTCATCGAGAAGAAGATCAGTCTCCTGGGCGAATAAATCGTCTGTATTGGGTTTGCGTCCAGCAGCAACGAGTAGCTTATCGACCTTCAGTTGATGTTGGCCATCGGGATCTTCATAGTGTATTACAACTTGTTTTGGTGTCTTTTTTATGCGGGTAACCCGTGCGCAAAGGCGGATATCAAGACCCATTTCAGAAAAATGTGGATTGACTTGATCGACGATTTGTTCGTCTACCAGGGGTAGAATGGTACTTTGGGCGTCTAAAAGCGTTACTTTTGAGCCAAAACGTGACCAGACGCATGCGTGGTCAAGACCAATAACACCAGCACCAATGATCCCTAATTTTTTTGGGATGGTTTCAAGGTTCATGGCGGCGTAGGAATCAATGACCATTTCCCGGTCAATAGGCGCGCAGTCGAGGTGAAGAGCACGTGACCCCGCAGCAAGTATGATATTTTCTGCCTTGATATGCATCACCTTGGATGAGCCTGAGCGGGGTGTGATTTCTACTGTTTTTTCTTCCAATAATTTTCCGGATCCATAAATGCACTGAATTCCGTAGTCATCGAAACGCTGGCTTATTTGTCCGGAGATTTTTTCGACAATGCGATCTTTGCGACGAATAGTCGCCTTGATATCCAGCGAGATATTGGAAATCTTAATACCATGATCCTTAAATTTATTTTTGGCAAGATGGTAATGCCGTGCTGACTCCCGTAGTGAAACGGAAGGGATGCAACCAGAATTAAGGAATGTTCCTCCTAATTTATGATTGTTTTTTTTGCCCTTCCAGCGATCAACAATCGCGGTATTTAATCCAAGTTGAGCGCAGCGTATGGCGGCAACATAACCCGCAGGTCCGGCACCGATGATGATAACGTCGTATGTGGTTTGTACTTTAGCCATAATGTTGATATCAGAAAAGCGTGGTTTGATTAACTAAACATTCAACAGCAGGCGAGTGGGATCTTCCAGGTTATTCTTGACTGCTACCAGGAACTGTACGGCTTCCCGGCCATCAATAACCCGATGATCATAAGACAGCGCCAGGTTCATTATTGGACGGACCACAACCTCGCCATTCTCTACGACAGGACGTTCGTTCGTTGCATGCATTCCAAGGATAGCGCTTTGGGGAGGGTTAAGAATTGGCGTGGACAGCAACGAACCGAAGACCCCGCCATTGGTAATAGTAAATGTACCACCGGTGAGATCGTCCAGGGTTAATTTCCCCTCCCGCGCTTTCGCTGCAAAAGCGGCAATAGATTTTTCTGTGCCTGCAAAATCCATCTGGTCTGCATCGCGGAGAACGGGAACCACCAAACCCCGATCTGACGAGACAGCAATTCCTATATCATAATAGCCATGATAGATAATATCCTGGCCATCTACAGATGCGTTAATAATTGGAAATTTCTTCAGTGCTTGAATAGAGGCCTTGATAAAGAACGCCATGAACCCCAGTTTGATATCATGCTGTTTTTCAAACGTTGCTTTGTATTGATTACGAAGTTCTAAAATTTTTGCCAGATTGACTTCATTAAAAGTCGTCAGTGTGGCGGAATTTTGTTGCGCCTGGATAAGACGCTCCGCGATTCTGGCGCGCAAGCGCGTCATGGGGACGCGTTGCTCTGGTCTAACGTCCGGAAGTGTTGTGGTTCCCGTAGTTGGTTTTTCGACTTGCTGTGCAGCAACTGGAGTAGCGGGGACTTCATTAGATTCCAAAACCACCGTTTTGTCATCAGTTCCTGTTTCCTGCTTGTGGAGGAATTCGAGAACATCTGATTTGGTAATACGCCCATCTTTACCGCTACCCGTAACACTAGTGGGATTGATATTCATCTCTGAGACCAGTCTCCGAACTGCTGGGCTGAGCGGCGGACTCCCGTCCGTTTGTGTGGCAAGTTCGGGTTGGGGCGTGGTGCCTACTGTCGCCTGCTCCGGTTGAACAGGACTTGCTTCCTCCGCCCCCTGCTTGATAACGGCAAGGATATCCCCACTATTTACTGTGGCACCGGTGGAATGATGAATTTTAATCAGAAGGCCATTTTCTGGTGCGGGAACTTCCAGTACTACTTTATCAGTCTCCAGGTCGACCAGATTCTCGTCCTTACGGACACTTTCTCCAGGTTGTTTATGCCAGGCGACAAGCGTTGCGTCAGATACAGATTCGGGTAGGGTAGGGACGAGAACGTCAGTATTCATAGTGCACTTTCGTGGGTTTGATTAACATTTCCATGTAGGGCTGATTCCACCACTGCTTTTTGTTGCTCGATGTGCTGTTTAAAATTTCCACCGGCGGGTGCCGCCGCCATGGGGCGACCAGCATAGCCTAATTTAATGTCTTTCGCTACCCAATCGAGGAAGCGATGTTGAATCTGGTGCCAGGCACCTTGATTCTTGGGTTCTTCTTGGCACCAGATCAGTTCTTTAACATTGGGGTACTTTTTTAGTGTTGAAGAAAGTTGTTTTAAAGGGAAGGGATAGAGCTGTTCAATCCGCAGGATGGCGATATGATCCAACTCCTCGGTGCGGCGAATTTCTAATAGATCGTAATATACTTTCCCAGAGCACAAAACGATCCGACTGACATTTTCCAGTGAGATTTCGTCGGTCTCCCCGATCAACGGTTGAAAACTGCCATAGGTCAGATCTTCTAAAGAAGATACCGCCATCTTGTGCCGTAACAGGCTTTTCGGGCTCATCACGATCAAGGGTTTTCGATAAGGTCTGATTATTTGCCTTCGTAACAAATGAAAAATTTGGGCCGGCGTTGTCGGTACGCAAACCTGCATGTTGTCTTCAGCGCATAATTGCAGGTATCGTTCCAAGCGTGCTGAAGAATGTTCGGGGCCTTGGCCTTCATAGCCGTGGGGAAGCAGTAGTGTAAGCCCACTTTTTCGTCCCCATTTTGCCTCGCCGGAACTGATGAATTGATCGATAAGAACCTGTGCGCCATTGGCAAAATCGCCAAATTGCGCCTCCCATATAACTAATGTATTGGGTTCCGTGGTGCTATACCCGTATTCGAAACCTAATACACCTTCTTCCGATAATAATGAATCGAATATTTGTGGTCGCCCTTGGTCATCCTGAAGATGTTTTAGCGGAATATAGGATTCACCATTAATTTGGTTGAACAAAATAGCATGGCGATGGAAAAAAGTGCCACGACCAACATCCTGCCCGGTCAATCGTAAATAATGTCCCTCCACCAAAATAGTGGCGTAAGCCATGTTCTCGGCGAAACCCCAGTCGAGGGCGAGAGCGCCTGCAGCCATGCGTTGCCGGTTGTCCATAATCTTTGCAACGCGGGGATTCAAAACAAAACCTTGTGGGAGTTGTAAAAGCCGCTCGGATAGCATGCGAAGGTCATCCAGCGAAACCGTCGTATCACAAGGAATTTCCCAGTCCTGATTGGTATACTGGTTCCACTTCGCGGAATAGAGATAAACCATGTCCTCGATAATAGGTCGCGAAACAATTTCACCGTTCTCCACCGACTGTTGGTAGTTGGTAGTCATTTGTTCTGATTCCGTGCTGGAAATAACCTCTTCCTTGATGAGCTGGTCAGAGTATATTTCACGCGTCGTCGGATGGTTGCGAATGTTTTGGTACATCATCGGTTGAGTTGCCGAGGGCTCATCTGCTTCATTATGACCATGGCGGCGATAGCAAATCAGGTCTATCACAACATCCTTCTTAAAGGTCATTCGATAGTCGAGAGCCATTTGGGTAACGAAAAGTACGGCTTCGGGGTCATCTCCATTCACATGAAAAACCGGCGCTTGAATCATGTATGCGACGTCGGTGCAATTAAGCGTCGAGCGGGCGTCGAACGGATTGCTGACAGTGAATCCTATCTGGTTATTGATAACAATGTGAACGGTTCCACCGGTAGAAAAAGACCGGGTTTCGGACATGTTAAGGGTTTCCATTATGACCCCCTGACCTGCAAAAGCAGCATCCCCATGGATCAAAATTGGCATGACGGCATTGATACCACCTTTGCCATGACGGTCTTGGCGCGCCTTTGCGGAGCCTTCAACAACAGGATTGATGATTTCCAAATGGGATGGGTTGAACGCTAGAGCCAGATGAACAGGGCCACCCGGAGTTTCTACATCGGATGAAAACCCCATGTGGTATTTCACATCACCCGACAGGGATTGTGTTTCCGACGTTATCGGTGATTTTCCTTCAAATTCTTCGAAGAGGTCGCTGGGGTTCTTGCCCAGTATATTGATTAAAACATTGAGCCGACCGCGGTGAGCCATTCCAAGAACAATTTCTTTGGCACCATTTTCCCCGGCACGTTGGATCAGTTCGTCTAGTACTGGAATGAGGCATTCTCCCCCTTCCAGAGAAAAGCGTTTTTGTCCGACGTACTTGCGATGTAAAAACCGCTCAATTCCTTCTGCAGCCGTGAGAAGCTTGAGCAACCAACGTTGTTTATCGCTTGTTACACTGTAGTTGGAACGCTTCATTTCGACTCGATTAATGACCCAAAGTCTAACCTCGGTATCAAGAATATGCATAAACTCGCAGCCGATTCGTCCACAATAGGATTGTTGGAGAAGAGCAACGATTTCCCGCAAACTACGTTTCCCACCGCCCAGTAATGTACCAGAATCGAAAGCCTGATCAAGGTTCAATTCGCTGAGCCCGTAGAACGCGAGATCAAGATCAGGAACCTCAGGTTGAAAGTCAGAGCCCAGTGGATTAGTGTCCGCCAGTTGATGTCCTCGCACCCGATAGTGGTTGATCATTCTGGCCACTGCTGTTTGTTGCTTTATGTTTTCTTCGCACGGTTCCTCCCTTGTGTGCAGGTGTCGTACGGGTGCTTTTGCCTGTTCGGCAAAATGCCTTATCACTGCTGAATGAGGAATTTCCGGCTTTGTTGGATGATCTTTTTGCAGGGATCTAAACTTTTCTCGCCAACTGACTTCCACTGAATCCGGATCGTCGAGGTATTTTTCGTATAAATCTTCGATGAATCCGGCATTCGGTCCATAAAAAGCGGAAGAGTCCTTAAAAAGTTGTAGAAGATTTTTCATGGTTCAAATATCTAATAGTGTATACGTCAAAATCCCAGTCTTGATTATATATCAATCAGGATTCAAGACAATCTTATTCTTATATTTCAATGAGAAATAGGCACTATTTCAAATACTTTTTTAAGTTGAATACGATCTGTATAGAAATGAGGAGACAAGCGGATGCCACCACCACGCTGCGCGCAAATCACACCGCGGTCTTTAAGTAGCTGAAAAAGCTTATTGTTATTAATCGATTGATGGCGAAATACTATAATTCCTGAGCAACGGTCTTGTTGTTCAGTAGAAAGCAACTCTAGATCATCTCGTGATTGGATTTGTTCGACTAAAAACCGGCTGTTGTCCAGAACCTTTTGTTCAACAGAATCCATTCCCATTTCAAGAAGCAAGGATAGACTTTCTGATAATGCCATGATTCCAAGCATGTTAAGACTTCCGCATTCAAATCGACGCGCGGATTTGGCAGCTTTCCAGGGTACATTTTCATAGTATCCGGCAGCTTCAATCATATGCCACCCAAACTGGGTCAATCGCAATTTGTCGCGGGCGGCGGGTGTTGTATAAAAAACTCCCAAGCCCTCCGGACCTAGAAGCCATTTATGGCCATCAGCCATTACGAAATCAGCTTGATAACGCTGAACGTCGAACTCTAGTGCGCCAAGACTTTGGATCGCATCGATACAAAATAACACATTATTTTGTCGACAAAAGTTACCTATTTTTTCCAAATTCAAACGGTTTCCAGATGCAAACTGTACCGAACTGATGGTAATCAATCGGGTATTTTCATTAACCAGCGTGAACAACGCTTCTTCGGGATCTTTTGTGCCAGCAAGCTCGACTTCCCGAAATTCCACGCCTTTTTCAGAGAGCGATTGCCATGGAATTCTATTGGAGGGGAATTCTTCATTGCTGGAGACAATATTATCTCCAGGACTCCAATCCAAGCCATAGGCTACAAATGATAGAGCTTCCGAGGTGTTTTTGACTAATGCAATATCATCTGTTGAAGGTGCATTAAGTATTTCTTTCAGTTGTTTGCGTAGCTTCGATTCACTTCTTAGCCAACTGGGGTAGTCGGCCGCACCCTGGGAAATGTTTTCATCAGCAAAGGCTTTAATGGCGATTGCTGTCCGTTTCGGCCAAGGGGCCACGGCAGCGTGATTCAGGTAAATCAGGCTGCTATCAAGGGGAAATTCTGGGTGAGCCATGAGCTAAAGAATCCGAGATATTTCGAATAAAAGAAGATTATATACCTTTCGCGTATTAAGAATACCCATCCAAAGAAAGTGTTCTGAATACACGAAAGGGCGGTCGGGTAACTGGGCGTCCTACCGTGATGGGATTCTGGCAGAAGGGAGCGTCAGTTATTAGTAAAGCCAAGAATAAAGAGCTTTTTTGAAATAAAGGTTCTCTTCTATTCCCGAACAGCCTTCCTGGGAAGTCAATGCCGCCTTGCGCGTTCATTTCCAGCCTACCACAATTCCTGTTGTCTGGATTGCGGCGAAGTCGAAACTGGAACAAGAGAGGAGAGTGTTGTGCCCAAAAGTCGTACACGTCGCTTTCCTACTTCGGTTTTCTCCAAGAGTTGAGAAAGTAGAGATCGAGTTTCTTCCTCATTATCCAATGGTCTGGTGAGGGTTATGCTGCGGGTAATCTGCTGAAAATCGGCGTACTTAACTTTAATGGTCAAGGTGTGAGCATTTAGAGCGTTGACGGATAGTCTTTCGGAAACCTTATGTAATAGTCTCTCCAAGTGCTTTAGCATGATAGCAGGATCACTCAAGTCTTCCTGAAAGGTTGTTTCTGTCCCGAGAGATTTTCTTTTGCGTTCGTTGACCACCGGGCGATCATCAAATCCCCGTGCAATTTGATAATAATAGTGGCCAGCCTTTCCAAATGCGGCCTGTAGCATTTTCAGCGGACATTTTTTGATATCAGCACCGGTATAGATTCCCATCCCCTGCATCTTTTTTTCGGTCGCTTTACCGATACCATGAAAACGTCCGATCTCCAAGTTCGCTGCGAAAGATGGCCCTTGGGTTGGGGAAATCAGAGTTAGGCCATCTGGCTTATTGATGTCTGACGCAATTTTGGCGAGAAATTTGTTGTAAGACACCCCTGCGGAAGCGGTTAAACGAGTTTTAGTCAGAATTCTTGTTTTGATTTCTATTGCGATGAGAGTTGCAGAACCTTCGCAACACTTGATACCAGTGACATCCAGATAAGCTTCATCCAAGGATAGCGGTTCAACCTGCGGGGTGAACGCACGAAAAATTGTTCGAATTTGGTTTGATGCTTCCCGGTAGGCATCAAATCGGGGTCGTACAAAAATGGCTTCAGGACACAGGCGATAAGCATGTGCTGAAGGCATTGCCGAATGGATGCCAAATCGACGTGCTTCGTAGCTACACGTAGCAACAACTCCCCGGGAATCAGGGGTACCACCTACAATCAACGGTTTGCCTCGGTACTCGGGGAAATCTCGTTGTTCAACGGCGGCAAAAAAAGCATCCATATCGATGTGGATTATTTTTCGTGTTTGGGACATGATTTTGGTGATTTCTCTTCGGTCTTTTGTCCTGGTTACAAATGATCCTTTTGAAATACCGAAACATCTTGGAGTATACCTTACAAGAATTCAGCCTGCTGCTAAACTCAAATGAAGGGGTTTATATTTGCAAATATTCGAGACAAGGATTCTAGATCGTGACAATTCGAAATAAGTTAGTAATGGGTTTCTCCAGCCTGGTCGGCATAGTATTATTTTTTGGTTTATTGTCTTGGCTTTATATTGGTTGGCTGGGTAAAAATATCGATGAGCTCGTAGCCTGGAAGGTACCTGCCGTGAAGTTGGCGGTTGATGTTCATGTGGGCGCGTACGATGCGACGATTGAACAATTGAATTATCTTCTATACGAAAACCCCGAAGCCCATGTGAGAGCCATGAAAGTTCTAACAGAAATGGAACAGCATCTCGTAGAGATAGATGAAATCGGTCATCAATTTAGTGATCAATCATTGCTCGATCAAGCCGATTCAGTTAGAAAAAATATCAGTGATTTCAGAAAACTGTACGAACGCGGTGTCACCAGTCTAGAGAATAATAAACGTGCAGTTGCCATTATGGTGGACAATGGCAAAAAAGTTATCTCGGAAACCAATGCCTTTGCGCTAAAACAAGAATTGGAAATTTCGAGGTTGCTGAACAATGATGACTCGCAGGAAGCGCTAAATAACAAAATTCAGAAATATATTCAGGTAAATCGCATCAAAGCATTGGCCAATAAGATTATTCAGCATGAGAAACAGGAACGGTTATATAAAAATCGTCAGCATTATCAACAAATGCAGCAAGAGATACCCCAGATTATGGCACTGCTTGGCCAATTGCAGAGAACTACAGATGACCAAACAGAATTGAAAGAAATTGCGGTTGCAAGAAATGCGATAGAGCACTACAGCTTGGCTGCCGCTGAATGGATAAAGAATGATACTGGATTGAAAGCCATTGTTCTAAAAATGAATAAAATTGCCGTAGATGCCAGAAACTCTGCTGCAAGTGCGGAAAACGACGGTTGGTCTAAAGCAACTGAGATTGGCCAACAAACAGTTTCTTTAGTAAATCAAGCTCACTATATAATATTGATAACCTTGCTAGTTGGCGCTGTAATCGGTGTAGGGCTGGCGATTATTTTGCCTAAGAATATTATTGCTTCCATTACCGCTCTATCCAGTTTTTCGAAACGTTTCGGTGCTGGTAATTTGAAAGCTCGAACCCATTTTGAGCCCACCGATGAAATTGGTGTTATGGCCCAGGATTTAGATCGTGCTGCAATAAACTTGCAGAAAATTATTCAACAAGTCAGCGATAATGCGAGCACATTGACAGCACATTCTTTAACTTTGAGCAATGCAGTGGAAAATAATGCGGATAGTATTCAACAGCAAAAGCAGAATACCGAGCAGGTTGCCACAGCAGTTTCGGAAATGGCATCTACCATTATCGAGGTTGCGGGAAATGCCTCCCAAGCTGCTAGTTCTGCTGCGGAAGCCGATCAGCAAGCCCTGGAAGGCAGTCAGGTTGTAACACGGGCGGTCAACTCAATAAACTCATTAGCAGGAGAAATTGACCTAGCCTCTCAAGTTATTACTCAATTGGAACTGGACGTAGGGGATATCAGCAGTATTCTTGATGTCATTCGTAGTGTTTCGGAGCAAACTAATTTACTGGCGTTAAATGCAGCCATTGAAGCGGCCAGGGCAGGTGAGCATGGCCGAGGATTTGCTGTGGTTGCAGATGAGGTTAGGACGTTGGCTAGCCGAACGCAATCATCGACGGATGAAATTCAGGCGATGATTGAAAAATTACAGGCAGGTGCAAAGCAAGCAGTTATTGCAATGGATACCAGTCAAAAAATGGCAATTGATAGCGTTGGTCAAGCCAGTGAGTCTGGTACAGTACTCGCTGCGATTACAGACTCGATTAAAACCATAAGTGATATGAACACTCATATTGCCTCAGCATCGAAGGAACAGACGTCTGTTGCCGAAGATATCAATAGAAGTATTGTAGCGATTAGCGATCTTACCGAAGAGAGCGTGACATCCGCCCAGGAAACTTCCAGGGCCGGCCAGGAGCTCGCTGGCGTGGCTGAGGAGCTGAAGCAGGCCGTTGGCCAATTTAAGATTTAGTTGCTAAGAACCTGTTCA
>JAZGGE010000200.1:0-17471 GCA_036480195.1 Methylococcales bacterium | reverse complement strand
AAAAAACCTGCTCTCTCGTTTCGAATTCACCGACCAAATCAGGTGCATCCGGATTATCTAGCGCAAAAACCGGATTTACTAATAGACTGAAAGAGAACAACAACCCCTTTATCCAGACCTGTACATTTATTGCTTTCATCTTTACCATTCTCGATAAACTCCTTTACTAAATATCTTCCACTCAACCTGCCTTCTATTACTTAACCCTCGATTGACAACACCCTGCGATTTATTCCAGGCTTTCCAGGCAGCTTCCAGATTCGAGTAAATAGTTCTCACGCTGGGGTTATTTACCATTTTGAGGACTGATGAATTGGTAAACGCCCTCTGACCAATATTGAATGTAAGAATCACTAAAGCATCAAATTCATTTTGCGTAATGCTGGCAGTAACCTTTGATTTAACCATATTAATGTATGGACGTAGATCAGCGTTAAATATGCTAAGGGCCTGAGTCTGTTTAATCCCACCTTTGTATTTTGCCCACTCGGCGTTGGAAATAAGGTGTCCGTATCCGATAGTGGCTCCTGCCACCCATGCAGTTATGGATTTACCGGTTTGATCATCGTAAGGTACAGTAGCTAGTTGTTCTATGGATTTTAATAAGTTTTTGCCTTTGAGACTAAAACTAAAGGTAATGGCAGCTTTGGCGCTAGGGTCGGATAGCACTTTTTTAAAGGTTCTCCCATTTGGATCTACACGACCATCTGGACGAATCAGTTTCAAAATTTTTTCCTGAAAAACCTCGATTCGCGATTTGTTTTATTGTCCACTGTCCCATCAACTTTAAGCGGTGTTGTCACTCCTTGGATTTTTTGGGCATTTAAAAGCTTTTGAACGAGGGCGACATCTGCCGAATGATTCGTACTGTTACGACCTACGGAAGCGCTTATTTTATTCATACTATCCCCTGCTCGAATATATCGTGTCACGGATTCAGAACCCATAAATTTCAGACATAAAAAAACCAGCTAACTGCTGGTTCTTTAATAATGATTGTGGTGGGTCGTGAGCGATTCGAACGCTCGACCATCGCCTTAAAAGGGCGGTGCTCTACCAGCTGAGCTAACGACCCAACTTAGCAATCTAATTCTACCTAAATAATAAAATTTTGCAAGATGATTAATAGGGTTATTTCATCATAAATTTTCACTCGTGCCAGGGGAAATAGAGTCACACTATCTCCTTTCGCACCACAGACAGTTGATAGCGGGTGGGATCATTAATGTTGGCTATCTCGAATCCCTGTGCACGAAGCCGACACGCATCGCAAACACCACAGGCACGGCCTTCGGAATCCGCTGAATAGCAAGAGACAGTTTCTGTATAATCGACACCTAAATTTAGACCTTTTCCAATAATTTCAGCTTTGGTCAGGGAAATTAATGGTGTATTGATTGTACAGCCGCACCCTTCAACACCCACTTTTGTTGCAAGATTGGCGACCTTCTGGAAAGCATGGATAAATTCAGGACGACAGTCTGGGTAACCCGAGTAATCTACAGCATTAACACCAATATAAATACTATCGGCCTCCAGAACCTCAGCCCACCCCAAGGCATAGGAGAGAAATATAGTGTTACGCGCCGGAACATAGGTGACAGGAATTCCATCTTGAGGCTGATCGGGTACTGCAATATTTTTATCGGTGAGCGCAGAACCACCGATAGCATTAAGACCAATATTGATAATCTTATGATCCACAACCTCGTATTTCTGAGCAATACGTTGAGCCGCTTTAATTTCTGCATTATGCCGCTGGCCATAATCAAAACTCAGCGCATAACATTCCGTCCCTTCACTTCGGGCTATAGCTAATAGTGTTACAGAATCGAGCCCACCAGAAAGCAGTACAACCGCTTTTTTCAATTTATTTACCTGCCTCATCTCCCCACAGTATCTTGTGAAGCTGCATTTGGAATCGGATTGGCAAACGGTCTTTTAAAATCATATCAGCCAGTTCAGTGGGATTTTGCTTCCCCATGCTGGGTGAAAAAAGTACTTCACATTGCTTAGCTAAACTGTATTTTTTCAATACATCTACCGACCAGCGATAATCTTTAGCACTGCCTATGACAAACTTGACCTGATCGTCAATTCCAAGATAGCGTAAATTGGAATAAAGATTTCTCTTTTCTTCTCCAGAGTCCGGCGTTTTCAGATCCATTATTTTGGTCACCCTGGAGTCAACCTTTGAAATATCCAACGCTCCACTAGTTTCCAGGGAAACGTCGTAATCTTGATCGGCAAGTAAAGCAAGAAGCTCGCAGCAGCCTTTTTGAGCTAAAGGCTCACCCCCAGTAACTGTTACAAACTGTGAATGATAATTTGTAACTTCGGTGAGAATAGCAGCTAGAGTCATTACTGTTCCACCCGTGAAGGCGTAAGCCGTATCGCAATATGAACAACGCAGGGGACAACCTGTCAACCGGATAAATACGGTTGGATGGCCAATCGTTTTTGACTCTCCCTGTAACGAATAAAATATCTCTGTAATCCGAAGTTCAGTTCCACTCAAGGGTTTTGTTTACGTAGTTGTTGCAAGCGTTTCTCTGCCAGTTTTGCTGCCGTACTGTTGGGATGTCGCCCAATTAGCTCACCTAACCGCTGCTTGGAGCTCGCCAAATTCCCCAGTTCGTACTCAACGAAACCCAGTTTTAGCAGCGAATCGGCAGCTTTACTGCTTCCCGGATGCTGTTCTAACACCTTTCCAAACGCCTCTTTCGCCTGGGGAAAATCACGTCTGGAATAGAAAGCTTCCCCTAACCAATAAAGGGCATTGTCCGCATATACACCAGTTGGATAGGTTTCGAGGAATGTCTTCAGTTGTTGAATAGCTGTGTTGTAACGTCTGTCCTGCAATGTTCTATAAGCCTTTTGATAGCTTCTCGCTTCCTGACTATTCGCTTTTTTGGAAATTGGAGGCTTCGTAGTCGCCGCTATAGAGATGCTTTCATCCCGCTCACTATACTTCGGTGTTGGGGTAACCTGAGAAATATCTCCGGAACTTTCCAGTTTTTGCAACCGCTGATCAACGTCGAGATATAGATTCCTTTGCCTCTTTTTTACGCCTTCCAGCGCGTAAGTTGCCTCCTCTGCGCTTCCCCTTAGTTCCCGAACCTCCTTCTTTAGTGCTTCAAGCTGATCCAGTATCTCTATGAGGGTCTCACTGGAAAATCGCTTTTCCAACGTATTTAACCGCCGTTCCATAGACTGTGGAACGTTAGAACGAACTTGTATTGGTGGCAGCGATTCTGCTGCCTGCACACCCATTGTATTTATAACGATAGCGAGACCAGCCATATAACAGACTACTATATTAGAATACATTCTAAACTGAACAGATCCACCAATCTGGCTCTTAATGAACGTAAATTTCAATAAACTTCCGCCCCAACCCAACACTGTCCAGATTTTCATCTAATTCCCCGGATAAGCCAGTTCTACTCTCCGATTCGATCGCCATGCGTCCTCATCATGTCCAAATGCTTCGGGCTTTTCCTCGCCGTAGCTCAGGTTACGAATCTGAGATCGGCTAACGCCTTGCAGCTTTAGCATTCTAGCTATCGCTTTTGCCCGTTGCTCCCCCAACGCTATGTTGTATTCACGAGATCCACGTTCGTCGGCATGACCTTCCAGAATTACGTTGAGATCGGGATTAATCGCCAGGAACTCAGCATGTTGAGCGATTACAGATCGATATTCTGGTAATACGGAACTGCTATCGAAATTAAAATAAATAATTCGATTCGATAACGGACTACCAGGATCATTCCAAGGTTCAGAGCTAGAACTCCCAAGACCCTCAGTTTCTGTACCACTGATGTCTGATCCATTCGAAAGCCCCTGTGTTGCCGCACCGTCCGAGTCCGTTTTGCGCCCGACGCCACCTTCCATGCCGATAGGGTCTTTATCTCCGGTAGTTTCACATCCACTCATACCGATACCCAACAACACTAACAAAACAAACAGTTTCAATACCTTCATTATTTTCCTCCTCAATCTGAATATTTTAAAGGAGACTGTCCGAGAATAGTAGTCGTAGCAAGAGAAACGCTTTTGAGTCAGATTCTTCGATCATTTAAGGCGAATAGCTGGGCTATTTAGCGATTATGATTGGAAGTCTGGTCAAAAGGGTTTTCCATAGTAGGTTTTCTATCTCGTACAATCTCTTAGGAACCGGAATTAAATAAGTTGCAAAAGTGGCGCAGATTTTTGTTCCAGTTCAAGGCAGAAAAAGAAGCGCATAGTCAGCTATGTAACTCTTTTCCTTACGCCGAAATGAAATAAAAAGACATGACAGTTCCGGAAGCTAGTTTAATAGAAGTTCCTCATGGCGACCAAGCGGGTTCCCGTACTTCTCCAGTTTTCAGCAACAAGACCTGCCGCACTACACCATCAGCCGATACCGCTGCTAACTGGCCGCGATTTCCGTCACGGGTTGCGTAAAGAATCATACTACCATTTGGTGCAAAACTCGGCGATTCATCCAACGGGCCTTTACTTACCTCTAATAAACCTCCAGTTTGCAGATCAAGCACAGCAATTCGGTAACCTCCATTTTCACGGTGAACCATTGCTATCTGTTTTCCATCGGACGAAAATACACCTCTGGCGTTGTAATCCCCTTCAAAAGTTAACCGTTTGGCCTTACCACCTCCCACAGGTAAAGAGTATATCTGAGGATTACCACCACGATCCGAGGTAAATAGAATGGTTTTTCCATCTTTCGACCACGAAGGCTCAGTGTCAATTGCAAAACTACGGGTCAATTGTCTTAACTTTCGCGAGGCCAGATTCATGGAATAAATATCAGGATTTCCCCCCTTGGACAGGGTGAACGCCAAGTAGTTTCCATCCGGTGACCAGGTCGGTGCACCATTTATTCCAGGATATGCTGCGATTCGTTCCCGTCTGCCGGTAACTAAAGTCTGGATATATATCGCTGACTGTTTTTTCTCGAAAGAGACATAAGCAATTTTTTGCCCATCGGGAGACCAGGCGGGTGACATGAGCGGTTCTGGTGATGTAGTAATATTTTTTGGCTCAAATCCATCCGCGTCAGCAACCATCAATTTATATTTGCGTTTCTTTTCGGGCTGATTCGTTACTGTAATATAGGCAATGCGAGAGGCAAAAGAACCTGACTCCCCAGTGATCTTCTTATAAATCAAGTCGCTGATTTGGTGCGCCGTACGTCGCAACTCATTACTTCGTACAGTATAACTATAACCAATGAGTTGCTCACCCTTATACACGTCGTATAACTTGAATTCTACCGAATATTGATTCGGCCCCGCCTCTCGGACAAATCCGATTACAAGCGCCTCCTGCCCTAATGCACGCCAATTACGAAAATTTATATCGGCGGATTGGGTTGGTTGCGATAACATATCGCGATCCGGCAGCGTCTTGAATCGTCCACTGCGCCCTAGATCTTCCTGGATAACGGCAGCAACATCCTGTGAGGGCTTGGCACCACTTCCATTCCAACCAAAGGGAACGATTGCAATGGGTACAGCACCTTCCACGCCTTCGGTAATTTCAATCGTCAACGCTGCTAGAGCAGGTTTCACCACTAGAAACAGCACCATCAGAAAAAGTTTCATATACCTTTTTTTTATCACACACATAACCTATTAGAATTTTCTACTACCGATAAAGCTCAAGCCATAAACTCACCACGATAACTTCGTCAAGAGGGATTAAAGTTAAACTCAAAATTTCGGAAATGGCTAAATAATGTCCGATCTGCCGGCAAAGGAAGCGGGGAGGATTTCAGAACTGCGCGCTCGGCAGAACGGTCAAACGCGGCTACGCCACTACTTTTGACGACGACTGCATCGACCACTTCGCCCCCCGGTATTAACTTAACTCGTATTATACAGGACAAGCCACTTTGGGATGAGGCAGGGCGAATCCAGCGCCGCTGAACTTTCTGTCGAATAATACCAATAGCGCCCGCAACAGCACTTTGTACCTGTTTTTGATGTTCGGATTCTCGACGCGCCGCTAACGCCTGTTTTCTTTGTTCCGCCGCCAGTTGCTGTTTTTCCTTGGCTGCTTTTTCCGCCGCAGCTTTCTTTTCAGCTTCTTGCCTGGCTTTTTCCTTCTTCTTTTGTTCTTCTAGTTTGGCCAGCCGAAGCTCTTCCTCTTTACGTTTCTTCTCGGCTTTTTCCTTTTTTTCTTTGATCGCCGACAGTCTTTCCTGCTCTTCTTCCTGCTGCTTTTTCAGTTCAGCTAACCTTTGCTTTTCCTTGGATTGTTTCTCTAACCGTTGCTTTTCCTGCTCCTTGGCCCGTTGCTCTTCAATTTGGTGCTTCTTTCTAAGCTCCGTTAACCGATTTTCTTCCTGTTTCCGCCTTTGCTCCAACTTTGTTTGACGATCTTCTTCCTGACTCTTTTTGAGTTTTTCCCTATCCTGGAGTTTTTGGACTTCCGCATCTATTTGCGATTCATCCAATGCGGTAGCCTTCATAACCTCAGGAACCGCCTCTGGAGCGACAGTTTCAACAGTTTTCGCGAAACCATAGACCAGCAATCCAATAATCAATCCATGGAGTATCAGGGAGAAAAAAAATGCCCCGCTATAGGTTGGTTTGCTTTTTTTCATGATTCCGAAGGGTTGGTCATTAATCCAACATTCGGAACTCCAGCCTTTTTAAGAGCAGCCATCACGGTGACGACTTTACCATATTCAACGGAAGAATCGCCTCGAATCAAAATGGGGGTATCTGGCTTGTGACGCAATACCGCAACAACCTTGACCGTGAGTTCATTTGCTCCAACAGGTTCATCCTGGTTATCACCGACATCCAGATAAAACAGCCCTTCTGAATCGATGGATACCACCAAAGGTGGATTCTTTTCAATATCAATTGTTTTCGCCTCGGCGACCGGTAACTCCACATCAACCCCGGTTTGTAGCAGAGGCGTTGTAATCATAAAAATAATCAATAAAACCAGCGTGACATCAATGTAGGGCACCACATTGATTTCCGACATAGGACGTCGCCTTTTGGCCCGAATCGTCATGAATTAAGACTTTCTTTAAACATTCTCGCATTATTCTGCTGCTGAGTCGGATCAGTATTGGAAGGTGTCGTATGTGCCTCCCGTTGTAAAATACCAACAAATTCTTCCATAAAATTCTCGTCTCTGGCTACCAACTTGTCGATCCCCGACGAGAACCGGTTATATCCAACAACCGCTGGAATCGCAGCGAATAAGCCCATGGCCGTCGCCACCAGTGCTTCGGAAATCCCTGGTGCGACCATTGCCAAAGTCGCTTGCTGAACATCACCCAAAGCCCGAAACGAATTCATAATACCCCAAACCGTACCAAACAATCCGACATAAGGACTGGTCGAACCCACCGTAGCAAGAAATGACATTTTCTCATCGAGTCTGTCTAACTCACGGGATAAAGCAACCCGCATAGCCCTTTGAGCGCCTTCCACAACAACAGTAGGTGCCATACGGGTTTGTTTTCTCAATTTTATAAATTCATGGTAGCCCGCCATAAACACACTTTCTATACCATGGGGTTCCTGGTTTGTTCTATTTAATTGTTGATATAAATGAGGCAATTCAATTCCCGACCAGAATCGGTCTTCAAACGTCTGAGATGCCTCTAGGGCTCTTTTTAATTCGCTCCTTTTTGAAAAAATATAGGTCCATGAAATAACTGAAGCAATAAGTAAAATAAACATTACAAACTGAACAACAGGACTCGCTTCGCGTATTAACTGCAGTATTGTAAAATCAGGCGTCATCTTTTATCCGCTGTGCTATAAAATCAGGAATCAAACAAGGTTTTAGATCATTCGCGCCCAGGCAGGCCACACGAACATTGGCTTCGCATAGAACTTTTCCGCTGGGGCGAACTAATTGTTGTTCAAACAATATACTGGCAGGTCTCAGGCAGTCAATAACCACCGTCACTTCAAGCAATTCATTGAACAGGGCGGGTTTGATATAGTCTACTTTGATTGATCGGATAGCGAAAATTATTCCAGCTTGCTGAGTTATCACGTCCAATTCGAACCCATAACCTCTTAACTGTTCGGTACGGGCACGTTCAAAATATTTCAGGTAATTGGCATGATAGACGACACCCCCGGCATCTGTATCTTCATAATAGACCCGGATTGGCCAGCTAAAGTTCTTATTCTGCAAGTTCCCTCTTTCCCTTAATTTGTATTAGTACTCCATTTTGACAGAGTACTGGAAAACTATATAAAATAACTTCCGAAACTATATCTTAGGAACGGGAAATAAATAAATTGTACATTATGGCGCAGATTTTTTGTTTGTCTTCATTCGTATAGCAACAGGCACATAGCTGGCTACGTAACTGTTGCCATACGAATGAAGACGGATAAAAAGGCAAGCTAGAATGTATAAGTTATTTATTTCCCGTTCCTTAAACATTCAAGAAAACAATTCAGCGTTTCCCCCTGATACTGGTGGATTTAACCCAAAGTGTATATATGCTTTCTGGGTCGCTACTCGTCCTCGAGGTGTCCGCATGATATAACCCTGTTGAATCAAGTAAGGTTCCAGCACATCTTCAATGGTGCCTCTCTCCTCACTGATTGCTGCCGCCAGACTATCCAAACCCACCGGGCCACCATCAAAATGATTGATGATTGCTTTCAGCATTTTTCGATCCATAGGATCGAATCCATTGCTATCAACACTCAGCATTTCTAACGACTTAATCGCTATTTCGGCATTGACCTGCCCATCAAATTTAACTTGTGAATAGTCCCGTACCCGGCGCAACAAACGATTTGCAATCCTTGGAGTACCTCGGGCTCGACGGGCAATCTCCTGAGCTCCCTCAACATTCATTGGCATTTTGAAAATTCCGGCTGAACGTTGAACAATCGATGCAAGTTCCTCCACTGAATAAAACTCCAACCTTTGCACAATCCCAAACCGATCACGTAATGGGGAAGTCAACAACCCCGCCCGTGTTGTCGCGCCAATTAGTGTAAAAGGTGGTAAATCCAGTTTGATGGAACGTGCTGCCGGCCCCTCCCCGATCATTATATCTATTTGATAATCTTCCATCGCCGGGTAAAGCACTTCTTCCACTACCGGACTCAGCCGATGGATTTCATCAATGAATAATACATCATGCTCTTCCAGATTTGTGAGTAAAGCCGCGAGATCACCAGCCTTTTCTAATACCGGCCCGGAGGTCTGTCGCACCTTAACGCCCATCTCATTGGCGACAATATTTGCTAGCGTCGTTTTTCCCAAACCCGGTGGCCCGAAAATCAAGACATGATCCAACGCTTCCTGTCTCGCCAAAGCTGCCTGGATAAAGATCTCCATTTGTTCACAAAGTGGTTTTTGGCCAATATAATCTTTCAGGTAACGTGGGCGAATAGCCCGATCAACAGCATCATCATCACCTTCGCGTTGCTGCAAACTGACTATTCTATCGCTTTCTATCATGCTTTTTTAACTGCGCCCTGGAGGGCAACCCGAATAACATCTTCACTGCTTTTTCCTTCCACCGAAACCGCCTGAACCCGTCTTTTCGCCTCCTCTTGTTTATAGCCCAACGACACCAACGCACTGATTGCTTCCTGCCGCACACTGGGAGAAATTCCTACGCTCGCAGCCGACCGTTCTCTACTCGGAGTATTCAAATCAGGCAATCGATCCTGCATCTCGATAATAAGTCGTTCAGCGGTTTTTTTTCCGATACCGGGCATTCTGACTAAAGTTGCTGAATCCTGTTCAGTAATACAACGATGAAATTCTTCGACGCTAACGCCGGAAAGAATCGTCAAAGCCATACGGGCACCCACACCATTGACTTTAATCAGACTCCGAAAAAGCGTCCGCTCATCTAAACCAGAAAAACCAAATAGCGTATGCGCATCTTCCCGGACAACGAGATGAGTATAAAGCATCACTTCATGACCGGACTCCGGAAGATTGTAAAAAGTGGACATCGGCGCTTCCACCTCATAGCCGACTCCTTTGACATCCAGTAACAGCGAAGGCGCTGACTTTTCCATCAACAGTCCCCGAAGAAAACCAATCATTCAGCCGCCTCTTTTAAACGAATTTTCGTTTGTCGATGATGAGCATGGCAAAGAGCAACGCCCAACGCATCGCTTGCATCAGTCTGGATATTACCCTGTAATCTTAATAAAATACGAACCATATGTTGAACCTGGTGCTTGTCAGCACTGCCTTTACCGACCATGGCCTGCTTAACCTGACGAGCCGAATATTCATAGACCGGCAGATTATCCGCTAGACATGCACATATTGCAGCCCCCCTTGCCTGCCCTAATTTAAGGGCGGAATCGGCATTACGGTGCATAAAAACCTGCTCTATCGATAATTCGTCGGGTGAATACTCACTCACGATATGATGAATTCCCTCGTAAATACGTTTCAAACGCTGGGGAAAAGCACCACTTTCTGCGTGAACGCTGCCGCTGGTGACATAAAAAAACCCTTTGGCATCCGTTTCGATAATTCCATACCCGGTAATACGGGAACCAGGGTCTATTCCAAGGATTCGCGGCACAATTCGTCATTCCTTCCTATCAAATCAAGTCGGCTATTATCGCTAACTCAAGCAATCTGCTCCAATACCTCTTCACTAATATCAGCATTCGAATAGACATTTTGTACATCATCCAGGTCTTCTAACCGATCCAGCAGCCTGATCATCTTTTCAGCGTCTTTAGCATCGAGTTCAATACTTGTTGACGCTTGCATCGTCACCTCCGCAACTTCCGCCTCCAACCCTGTAGCGGCTATGGCTTCCTTCACAGCAAGAAATTCTTCAGGTGACGTCAATACATCGATAGAATTGTCGTCATTAGTCACGACATCATCAGCACCGGCCTCCAAAGCCGCATCCATGGCTGCTTCCTCATCGGTCGATGCCGGGAAGCTAATGATACCTACTTCGGTAAACAGATAGGCCACCGACCCATCAGTACCCAGGTTGCCACCGGCTTTAGTAAAAGCATGCCTGACTTCCGCAACAGTACGGTTTCTATTGTCGGTCAAACAAACCACCATCACAGCTACACCGCTAGGCCCATATCCCTCGTAACGAACTTCTTCATAATTAACCCCATCGACTTGGCCTAAAGCCTTCTTTATAGTGTTTTCGATGGTATCTTTCTTCATATTACCGGCTAACGCCTTATCCATAGCTTGCCGTAATGCTGGATTACTCGCCGGATCTCCACCTGCGCTTCGCGCCGCTACGCCTATTTCACGGATTAACTTGGTAAACAGCTTTCCCCTTTTCGCATCCTGCGCGCCCTTCCTGTGCTTGATATTCGCCCATTTACTGTGTCCTGCCATAGTATATCTCTAGTTATTTCGAATGTTAGAAGTCTACCATCTAGGGGATGTTACTGGAAAATAATCGATAGTGTTGACTGAAGATTTTATCGCGTACTGTTACTGCCTGATTTCGTCTAGTGGATTCAGATTCGTAGTTACTGCCCTCTTCAACAATCCGGTGGTTGTCTTAATCCACATTCAACTTTGATACTATCGTAATTCGATAAACCTTCGATGCAAGTTATGCGAAGTACAGCTAGAGAGAAACCAAGACATCGAATGTAAGATTCAGCTTCTGTAATTGTAAGCGGATAAACAGCCGTCAATATCCTACTATTGCACTAAGAACACATGTGCTACAGTGTGGCCAGTGTCTCAATTACCTTTAGGATGAAGTTTATGCTCGACACAAACCAATTGGACATAAAGCCAAAAATTCTGGTTGTCGATGACATCCCAGCAAACTTGGTGGCCATGAAGTCAGTTTTGAAAAAAATGCCAGCAGAATTAATTGCGGCTGATTCTGGTAATGTGGCGTTAAGTGAAGCACTACAACATGATTTCGCCGTTATCCTGCTTGATGTCAACATGCCCGGCATGGACGGTTTTGAGGTTGCGGAACTGTTAAGTGGCGCTGAAGAAACCAAACATATCCCTATCATTTTTGTCACCGCTGTACATCATGATGAAAGTAGCATATTAAAAGGTTACGATTCAGGTGCGGTCGATTATGTGCAAAAACCAATTTTACCTAGAATTCTTCTATCAAAAGTCAATGTGTTTCTAGATTTGTGGCGCCTTAAAGCAGGATTAGAGGCTGAAATCTCTGCGCGAAAAGCCGCTGAACTCGAAGTAAGCTATCTCGCTCAACATGATGCATTAACTAAACTTCCCAATCGCCGACTAATTCACTCTGAACTCGAAAGGGTGATCAATAGGGCAAAGCGTAAAAAAGAGCAGTTTGCTGTTTTATTTCTCGATCTTGATGGCTTTAAAAAGATAAATGATGAACTAGGCCACGAAGTTGGCGATGCTGTACTGGTTGAAATAGCCGAACGCTTTAAAAAACAGATTCGGACAACAGACCTGGTAGGACGATTTGGTGGTGATGAATTCATTCTGATCTTGACTGACACATCAGACCCTATGCAGCTAAAAAATATACTTGAGAGATGTATCGCTATTTCCTCTCAACCCTTTCGTTGGCAGAATAAGACCCTTCATCTTAGCGCTAGTATTGGTGTCGCTTTATATCCGGATCACGGTGAAACATTTGATGTGTTGATTTCCAATGCTGATTCAGCAATGTACTTAGCAAAAGACAGGGGTAAAAATACATTTCAATTTTATTCAGAAAAACTCAACCAAAAAATGAAAAGAAATTTGTTGGTTGAGAACCATCTACGTGAAGCACTCGCCAATGGAGAATTCGAAGTTTTTTTTCAGCCGATTATTAATCTAAATTCGCACAGAACGATTGGTGCAGAAGCCTTACTACGTTGGAACAATAAAATATTAGGTTTCGTTGCGCCTGATGAGTTTATCCCTGTAGCAGAAACCGCTGGACTGATCAGTGAAATTGGTATTTGGGTGTTACAACAAGTAGTAGAATTTATGGCGATTCATCCAAATCTTAATTTGGCGGTCAATGCCTCCAGCCTACAGTTTAATAATAGTCTGCTAAAAGATGAAATTGAGCGATTCATTTCAGAGGGAAAGATCAATCCCACAAATTTAGAAATTGAAATCACCGAAGGTGTTTTAATTGATCGCTATGGCAAAGCAAAAGAACAACTTAACGCAATACATGATCTGGGCATAAGTTTATCAGTAGATGACTTCGGTACGGGTTATTCATCATTAAGTTATCTGAAAAACTGCCCGGTATCTACGATAAAAATAGATCGCTCTTTTGTTTCCGACATTCCAAATAATCCGGAAGATATCACACTCGTCAAAACCATTATCGCCATGGCACATGGTCTTAGTTTAAAAGTAATCGCCGAAGGTGTGGAAACGCACGAACAGGGCGTATTCCTTGAACAGCATGGTTGTGCCTTGGCCCAAGGGTACTACTTTGCCAAGCCCATGCCTGAAAGAGCGTTTGAAGAATATTTGTTGAAAAATGAGTAAGAAACCGGGATCCGAGAGTCTGGGGGACTGTACAAAAATAGACATTTAGGAACGGGAAATAAATAAATTGTGCATTATGGCGCAGTATTTTTGTTTATCTTCATTCGTATAGCAACGGGCGCATAGCTGGCTACGTAACTGTTGCTATACGAATGAAGGCGGAGAAAAAGGCAATACCTTATTTATTTCCCGTTCCTAAGCATAGAAAGTAGGACTGGCAGGGGCTAACGCTCAGGTTAATCTCAATGAAGAGAGAATGCAAAAATGATAAATTCAAAAACTTTAGGCCACCCTATCATGAACCTTATGATAGGCCTTATCACCGTAATATTACCCCTCAACAGCATACAAGCCAGAATACTAGAGCCCATTAGTGGTCGTAGCCTGGATCCCGATAGCATACTACCCGCTGACGTACTGGCAAGAATACATCTACTATCCGATGAGTTAGAACTTATCCGGTTAGAACTTGGCAAGCCAAAGACACAAAGCTTATCAGCAAAAGTGGTAGATGCCAGTCCCAGGGAGGTCTATTTTCAAGCACGGACACTATTTATAAAATCAAATCGGTTGTTATATGAACAAACCGGAAATCGCGAGACTGTTTTATCAGCTATTAATATTAATATAATACAACCTTTTCATGTTTGGAAATTAGTTAATAAATCCTATGAACAAATATTAGAAGTAAAAATGAAACTGAATATTAATGAGAAAATATCTGAAAGAGAATACCCTTATAACTCATCGCCGTCAGATGTTTTCTCTCAAGTTATAATAAGTAATAGAAAACTTAATAATTTACTAAAACAACAATTTTCTCCTGGTGATGTATATCAAAAAATAAATGAATCTATACGTGTAATGGCGGCACTATTGGCGGCGACGCCTTCACTAAAACGTACACCATTAGCAGGTCCATTTGAACGACGCAAAACCCCAAACGATGTTTATACTTATCTTATTAAAACTCGCACTATTCTCACAGATATAATGAGTCACTATGGAATAAAATTAGCACGTTTTCAAAGTGATGATAGCGGTACTAACGAGAAAGACCCAAACGATGTATATGATCTTGCCTCTTTATTAGTTGCTGACCTTCGTTATATGCACTCCTTAAAATCAACAGCTAAACGACCAGCCAATACCTATTTGTCTGGAAATAAAACACCCTCTGATGTCTATCAGAGGGTGAGTGTTTTGAATCAACAACTACTTACTTTACAACAATTGCACGAAACAAATCCTAACTGGTTGAATAAATAGCACATGAGCCACAATTCAGCAAACCTGACCAGTATTGCTGACAGCTTATGGCGTGAATTGTTGCGATCACATCTTAATGTGGCGGCAGTGGGTGTGATCATGATAATCCTAAGCGCTGCAGCAACATTTGGACTACGTCATTACGCCATTGAACTAGCAACCATCAATACACCTATTACTATAGCGACGGGACATCTTGAAACGGGAGTACAAAAATCGATCGCGAATCTTCGAGGATGGATGAGTATTGACAACCCGCGTTTTGTTAACGACAGAAATAAAGTATGGGCCGATGAGATCTATCCCGCCATAGAAGAACTAAAGCGTCTAAAAAAAAATGATGTCCGATCTCAAAAATCACTAAGCACTTTAGAAACAGAGTTATATGATCTGGATATGTGGCAATGGTTGATTGAAGATGTGGCTCAAACACCAGGAAACACACCGGCAAATGCGTTGGTTGAACTGTTGATTGAACCCCTGACGTCTATCATGTTTACCGCTATTACCGCGATGGTTGATATAGCCATTAGCACGAAGGACAGCACTACGCTTAGAAGTCTACTCAACTTACGTACAGTTCTCTATCAAGTTGACAACCATCTGCTTCGCTTCATAAATCAAGGCACACAGTTTGATAAAGGCATTCATAAAAAACTACTTTCCAGGATTGATCGCTATGCTCTACGTTTAATTTTCGCTAATCCAGGTCGGGAGATGGATAAAGAGGAGCAGTTAATCATTTTTAAGAATGCATTGGTCGCGTACCACGCGCTCACAGAAGAGGCTATCTTGATTCGTGAATCTGCTGATTGGAATGTTTCTCACTTCCTGTTGGCAAGTACTGTTTTACCATTGGAGCAAAAAATTAGCCGCCAACTTAACGCTATTTCAAAAAATGAACAGATGAAAGCAACACATGTTGCAGCCATGGTGAACCAAATCGGTTGGTGGATACCTCTTGTCACTGCAACACTGTTCTTATTGATGCTGTATATATCGTATCGAATGGCAAAAAAAGAAAGTCAGGTATTTATTCAACCCGTAATTGAACTTGAAACCGCCAAGGAAAAGATAACGCAATCTTTAGCCGAAGCAAATGCGTTAAGTCGCACCCTTATGCAACATGAGGAACGTACGCGTACGATTGTTGATTCATCACCGGCAGGCATTATTACTATTACTCAGCAAGGATCGATTCAATCCTTCAACGCTGCTGCAGAACGCTTGTTTGGCTACACATCTGAACAAGTAATGAATAAAAATGTATCCATGCTCATGCCTGTAAATCAAGCTATGCAACATGATGGCTACTTAAGAAACTTCTTGCGTACACGTGAATCAAAAATTATCGGTATGGGTAGAGAATTAGTGGGTTTACACAGTGACGGCACAGAGGTTGATATATTTCTTTCTATTTCAGAAATACGATTTGGTGATAGTAAACTATTTTTAGGTATGGTCACGGATATTTCTGATCAAGTTACCCAACGAAGAATATTGGTTGACGCAAACGAGGAGTTACAGGCAAGCAGCGAAGAACTGCAAGCACAGCAAGAAGAATTGCGTGTCGCTAATGAAGAACTTGTAGTTAATGCAAAAGCTTTGGAGATGAGCCAACAACAAACGGAATTAAAAGCTAACGAACTGGAAGAAACAAGCCGGTATAAATCAGAATTTATGGCGAATATGTCACATGAACTAAGGACGCCACTTAATAGTTTATTGATACTTTCCAATGCCTTGTCAGAAAATGACGAAGGAAACCTATCCGCTGATGAAGTAGAGTCTGCCACCGTGGTCAGAGATAGCGGCAAGCATCTTTTAGAATTGATAAATGAAATCCTGAATTTATCAAAAGTTGAAGCCGGTAAGATGGTCATCGAAAATACCCACATTACGCTTTCAGTCCTATCGACAGCTTTAAACAGTCGTTTTAAGCATATGGCCACTGACAAAGAGATTGGCTTTTCCATCAATATAAGTGAGGTAACAACGGAATTTGTCAGCGATGAATCCATGCTTAGCCATATTCTGTCCAACTTAATCAGCAATGCCATTAAATTTACAACGCAAGGTGAAGTTAAACTTGATATTAATAGCGTCGAATCATCTACCATTTTGGAAGGGCAGGACAAGCTATTAGCGTTCTCCGTCATTGATACCGGTATTGGAATTGCGAAAGAGCAGCAATCTACTGTATTTGAGGCATTTCAACAAGTAGATGGTTCAACCAACCGTCAATATGGAGGTACCGGTTTAGGTTTATCCATTGTAGAAAGTTATACCGAATTGTTGGGAGGTACGATTGAGCTAAAGAGTGAGCTTGGGCAGGGTAGTACTTTCACCTTGTATTTGCCAGAAACCCCTGCTATTGAAAACAAAGAAGATAGAGATACCCCAAAAGGCCACAACATTGTGCCCTTCGAATTGAAAAGTTCGCCCCCGCCCTTTGATGATGACCGCGACACGCTTAATCCCAATAGTGCACTCTTTCTTATCATCGAAGATGATGTCAAATTTGCACGAATTTTATTTGAAACCTGCCACCAACAACATGCTCAAGCCATCATCGCTCCCGATGGTGAAACTGGAATAAATTTAGCGCGAACAAACAAATATACTGGCATCATTTTAGACTATATGTTGCCCGGATTGGATGGAAAAAGTGTCTTGGCTGTATTGGAATCAGACCCCATCACACGACACATCCCTGTGCACGTTATCAGCGC
>JAZGGE010000199.1:0-2244 GCA_036480195.1 Methylococcales bacterium | reverse complement strand
TCTTTGGTGTTTTCTACCGATTTTCGAACTCGATCTCTAGTGATTTTGTGGAGACGAGCACAAAACACAAGAAATTCATCGACGGTCATATCTTGATGGACTGGAGGGGTTTCCGGAAGATAACCCAATTCAGCTTTAGCCTCTTTAGGATTGTCCAACATGTCTAAACCATTGATTCGAATGCTTCCCGCGCTTGGTGCAAGATTACCGCAGATCATCTGCATGGTTGTGGATTTACCTGCACCGTTGGGCCCAAGAAAACCAAGAATCTCGCCCTTGCTCAGAGTAAAGCTGACGTCATCGACTGCGCAATAGTTGCCATAGTAACGGTAAAGTTGTTCCGTTTCGATCAGCATTTCTATGTCTTGACGCTTAGAAGAAGATACGAAATGAGTGAATAATTGACACCTGAAAGTGACTAATTTAACTTCGGCGTTCGAGCCAGCTTATCTACCAGATCGTTTGTTGTACTGATTAGCCCACTTCGTTGGAAAAGAAATTTCCACCGGCTGCCGCCGCACTGTCGCCAGAGTAATGCAGAACGAATGCCGGCAAGCAATAACGAGCGGATTCTACTTTGGTTGTCTGGAGCAGAGAGATAAACTTGTTCACCGTTGACTATAATGCGAAGTGCGAGTTTACTGATTGTGTTGGCATAGACATCGGCTAGATTAGCCAGGACATTTTCATGGGTGACGCCAAAATGTTCTGATTGGGCCTGGGCTTTTTCGACGGCAATGCGAATGGCGTCTTGCATCTTTTTATTTCCCCTCAGCTTTTTTTCAAGAAAAACCAGCGAGGTCGCATACCGGGCGATATCCCGATCTACGTTTTCCCGGCTGCTGAATTGGCTTTTCATCAGGTTTAATCCTGTTGCAACGCCATGTAGTCCACCATAAACATCCTCAACAGTATCCGCATCAATCTTTAGTACACTGGCAATACTGGCTTCGATAGCCTCTTGGTCTGCCGTTCCTTTGGTAGCGATCTGTTTGACCAGATACGACGCCTGGGTAAGGCCAGCCAGCGCAATGACTTGGTTATGGAGGTTTTTTTTCATTGTTTTTGATTTTAGGTCAGCGGGTGACAGGCTTACTTTGCTGCATCCATGACACGATCCCATGCTCCAGATGAAGAACATTTTTCATCCCGATCTTATCGGATAGGAACTGGCCGACCACACCAGTTCTGCCACCGCTGCGGCAAACCAGGACAAATTTTTGATCAGAATCCGGAACGATTTCTTTAAATTCCATTAACCATTGCTGAGGATCGGATTTTCCGTCTTTTTGGAAAAATGTGAGTTTATGGCTGGAAGGGATAATCCCGGTTGCTTTCCATTCGTCTGCTGTTCGTATATCGATGACCGGTACACCTTGCTTGATCATTGTTTCAAGATCCGTGGGTTCTATGCCTTTTAAATCCGCCATTACGGGAGAGAAGAACACGAATAGTAGTACAAAGGTGCAGAAAAAACTGTTTTGTTGATACATGTCAGGATCCTGAATAACTTAGTTGTTAGGAGACCCTCTATTCTCGGATAGCCTCCTGGGATCATTCTAACATCAATCATGAAAAATCCTCCTCGAGGCTTGAGTACAAATAGAGATAAGGTGAGACATGGATTGGCCAACTGTAAGAATTCAGGATGATTTGATGGAGTCTTCTAGAGTAGAATGAACTATAGTATTAAATACAGACTATACCTTTCGCGTTCAAGAATGCCCGTTTTGAGTGGGTAGATTTTCGTAAAGAGCTAGGCGTAGAAACGCAGGAAGAGTCATCTCTTTCAAGGTTCTACAACGACGATCTTTACGAAAAGATGCGCGCTAAGAATGGGTATTCTTGAGCGCGAGAGGTATGCACACCTGGATCCGTGAGTCCAGGTAAAAACTAACAAGATATTATGAGGTATGTACGATGGAAAAAGTCGTTTTCCAAGTGGGTGGATTGAAATGCGGATCATGTGTGTCTTCCATAAAGACCAAGCTGGAAGAAATTGAAGGGGTGGGTAGCGCCCTACCGGATCGCGGAGAGAGCAATGTCGCGGTTGAGTATGATCCCGCACTCATCAATATCGATAATCTGAAACAGATTATTATTGGCGATGGTCTGACTTTGGAAGATTGAGGAGTAGGAAATGGAAAAAGTGACGCTGAAGGTTTTTGGTATGGTGTGCAACGCTTGTGAAGATTTGCTAAAGGAATCTTTGGAAGAAATTGATGGGGTTAAATCGGCAAAAGC